>JAEUUQ010000470.1 GCA_016787505.1 Saprospiraceae bacterium
CGCGATTTGAAGGCTTCGGAGGCTTCAGCGCGTTCTTTTTGCTTTACGGCTTCTGTTGTTCTTTCCCGCACCGTTTTTTCCAGTTCCTTTTGCCGTTGTTTCAGGGAGGTTTCCCGTCGATGAATATAGTACCAGGCGCCACCCGAGATTAAAATTGCGAAGATGAGGTAGGTCATTATAGTCGGGGTTAAAACTTCGAAAACTGTTCCAGGAAATCCTCTTTGCGGTTGCGGGCCACGCTCACCGTGGCGCCGTCGTCCATCACCAGGTAGCCGCCGTCGGTGCGCACAAACTGACGGATATTGCGCATATTGACGAGGTGGGAGTTGTGTACCCGGAAAAAGCCCTGCCCGTCGAGAATTTCTTCCAGTTGGCCCATGGGTTTTGATACCATTAGGTTGTCGCCGCCCGAAAGCGTAACTATAGTATACATGCGTTCGCTTTCACAACGCACGATGTCGGTTATTTTGATGAAAATTAACCCGTCAGAAGTGGTTAGGGCGATTTTTTCAGGCAGGGCCGCTTTGGTTTTGGTATGGTGAGCCAGCAGACTTACCTGCTCGCGCAGTATTCGGGATGGGTTGTTTTCCGCACGGGCCACGGCGCCCAGCAGTTCCTCCCGTCCAATGGGTTTTTGTAGGTAGTCCACGGCGCTATACCGGATGGCTTTGATGGCATAGTGGTCGTGGGCGGTAGTGAAAATAACCTGAAAATCAACGGGTTCAATGTGTTCCAGCATTTCAAAGGCGCTCATGTCGCCGAGTTCGATATCGAGGAATACGAGGTCGGGCCGGTGGGCATGGATGGCGGCAATGCCTTCCCGCCCCGAATTGGTGGATGCAAGAATTTGAATGCTGCTCCCGCAGTATTTGGTCAGCAAAAATCGCAGTTTTTCTTCCGCGTCAAGGCTGTCTTCAATCAAGATGGCTTTTAACATAACCGGGTAGGGGGATTGGTTTATTTGCCAATGGGAAATCCAAACTCGCCAAAGGGAAGATACCGCTTTTAGCGCCTTGTATTTCAGAGCATATTTGTTTCATCAAAGATAACGAAATCAATCGTTTTCGATTTTTAAAATAAAAAAACCTGCACAATGAAAAACGCAATGTCAATCACCGCCACTATGATGCTCCTTATCAGTTTGAGCATGTCGCTGAGCGCACAAACCACCGCCACCTGGAAAGGGGGCAAACCCGGCAGGGCAAATGACTGGAACTGCGCCGCCAACTGGAAAGAAGGCAGGGTGCCCGACGATCTGAGTCAGGTGTTTATCCCCGCCAGATCGAAGTATTTCCCTGTAATCAATAATACGGCGGATACGATCGATGCCCTGCTGATAGAAGGCGGAGCAACGTTGACGCTGGCAACCGGCGCCCATCTTGTCGTACTCGGCGAGACAGGTCGATTGGACGGTATCCAATTGTTTGGTAACATCCACAACAACGGTACAATTGAGATCGGCAACCAGGGCAAAATACCCAAAACGCTTGCCCAGCACATTGAGGGCTGTGGGATTATTACGATGACAGAGAAATCTATTGTGAAGAAATAGTCTGTTTTTGGGGTGGATGTATGCTAAACCCTGGTAGATGTAGTTTCAAAATATTCCTGATTGATCGTCCACCCCCTTTTTTACATCCGAGTTAACACAAAAAGCGAGGCCGGCCAAGAATATTACAGTTCTTCCGGCCTCTGTTTTTTCTCATAAAACCAACACCGCATCCACATAAAACTTGGCGGCCCAGTTGAGATAACGCCATGGTTGATAGGCGCCCCACAGTGGACTGGAACCTGCGATGCCTCCATGATGCCCGCTTAGCGGTATGACCGAAGGCGCTTTTTTGATGGCAGAAAACAGGTTGCCGGCCAGATCTGCATAATGCTTCTTGCCTGTTATTTGCGACAAGCGCAAAAAAGCGACGCTGAGCTGGGCATGGCCGGTGATACATACAAATGAATAGTCCCCTTTCCCCGACACGTCATATCGCCCCGCAATTTTGCCCTTTCGGTCATAATCATCGGCTAGCTGATCGGCGATAGCGCAGGCGGTCTGCAATGCCGAATGGTCGTTCAGCAACGCAGCCACCTCCAACAAACCGCGCAAGGTATATGCAATAGTATGCGTTGTGGCCTGCTCGCCCGGCCGAAAAGCCGAGTGGGCAAAATATTCTCCGGGCTGCGATAAGTCGAGCAAATGCGGTATGGTGGGTTGCAAATCGTCGACGAACTCTCGTTCGTTAAGCGAAATGGCCGTTTTGATTACCGCCCAAACCACATAGGAATAGTACGCCGGAATATACCCCGGCTGATAGGCATGGCTCGACCATACGCCTTGCTCGTCGCGCACTTCCAACAGCCAGTGGGCGGCGCGGCGGGCAGCTTCCAGATATCGCTCTTCTCCCGTTTCCCGCCAACTGCGCTCCAATCCGAAAAGGATCATCCCCGTGTCGAAGACCAGGGGCGCCCCTTTTTCACCTACACCCCCCGGAAAAGCTCCCGAAGGATGTTGCAATCCCAGCAGCCAGTCGGCGCACTGCAAGGCCAGGTCGCGCCATTGTTCTTCCTGATAATGATGGGCACTGTCGAATAGGGTTTCAATGAGATAACCAGTTGTTTCAGGGTATGCCGGCGCCCAGCCGCGAAGGGGCGAATAATAGGCCGACGAGCCGCGCCCCCCGCAGGCTTCTATGCTGCGGCGCAGCCAATGTAGGGTAGGGTGACAGGGTGACAAGGTGACAGGGTGACAAGGTGACCAGCCGGTGCGAAGCGGGGTAGGGTTAGTCATAGCCTTTTTTTAATAATAAACTAATGATTTTCAGGAGTTTATTGCCGGTTTTGTACACTCTGAAATGCGGTGTCTGCCGGGCGCCGAGCGACCGCGAAAAATGCTCGGGGCCGGGCAGGATGCTGCCGCAAAGGTCAATTTGTTTTACTAAACCTGCCATTTGTCGTATGGCTTCCCAATACAAGAGGTGCAGGGCTGCGCTTTGCCGGCGCGTTTCTTTGATGGCGGCGAGCATAAAATAGGCCGTGTGGTGGTCCCAGGTTACGTACAATCCGGCAATATCTTCGCCGGTGTGGTAGTCTTTGGCGAGCAATATGCGCCGCTGGTTGCGCTGGGCAAGCGCCTGGTCGAGCCGGTCGAATACCTCGCGAGACACGGCAAAATCGCGTTGCGGATGTAGTTGGTAAATAGGGCCGGGATTGTCGCCGGTTACTATATCGACCTGGTTTTCCGCTTTTTTGATGTCGGTGCGCACGGTATTTTTAAAGCCGTCATAAATGGCGTCGAGGTTTGTTAAATCGTCAATAATATAGGTGTAATAGGTGGTCTGGCGGTAACCCTTCCAGTAAAAGGGCAGCCAGTTGGTGAAAGTAGAATAATACTGCTGGTTAAAAAAATGGACCGCCGGAAGTCCCTCCACGAGGTCGGTAATGACTTGTTTTTCATAGGCGTAAAGTCTTTCCTGTTTTGCGATGCGGTCTTCGGCGGGTTGTATCCAGGGGCCGATATAATCGGTAAGCGGAGGCATTTTGATAAATTGCAGTCCGAAGGCCCGGGTGAGGTAGTAGGGTAGGGCGCCGCAGATGCGGCCTTCGGCGTCGAAAGCGAGCGATACGTCCCAACTGCCGCCCGTGCAAACGGCGTCGAGCCACCAGGGTTGCATGTGCAGGGGGAGCCGGGCGGACTGGCAAAATTGGGTATATTTACTTTTGTTATCCATCATATGGCGGAACAAGGGCATTGGCTTCGGGGTTTTCGCTGGTCGGCGCCGGCTACGGCGTTTACGGCGGTTTTGCAGTTGGCGTTGGTAGGTTTGCTGGCTCGCCTGCTCTCGCCTGCCGATTTTGCGCTTGTCGCGCTGGCTGGCGTAGCGGTCAATATCCTTCTACAGCTCCAAGTTGCCGGCATAAACGCGGCTATCATCCAGCGGGAGGAAAATACGCCGTTAGCGC
This sequence comes from Saprospiraceae bacterium, assembly GCA_016787505.1. Taxonomy (GTDB): domain Bacteria; phylum Bacteroidota; class Bacteroidia; order Chitinophagales; family Saprospiraceae; genus JABWBR01. The sequence goes on from JAEUUQ010000470.1 coordinate 3,958, forward strand.
TGCATTCCCTTTTTTGGTTTAATGTGGTTTTGGGGGTGGCGCTGTGCCTGGCGGCCGGCCTGGCCGGTGAAGGGTTGGCTGCCTATTACCACCGTCCCGAACTGGCGCCGATAACCCGGCTATACGCCCTGGCTTTGCTTGTACAAGGCATCAGTGTGCAATTTAAGTCTCTTTTGCAAAAGCATTTGCATTTTGAAGTGTTGAGCTGGGGGGAAATGCTGGGAGGAATAGCCGGGTTTATCGCGGCTTTGGCCGTAGCCTGCTACCAGTCGGGGCCCTGGGCTTTGGTGGCGGGTTATTTGGCGCGGTATCTGGCCGAGGGGAGTTGGGTCGTTTGGCGCGGCTGGTCAATATTCCGTCCTGCCTGGCGATTCGATTGGACATCCTTGCGTCCTTATCTCGATTTTGGAAGCCGGCATTGGGCCGAGCGTTTGGCTACGCTTGCGCTGGCCCAACTCGACGTATTGCTTGTGGGGCATTTTTTGGGCCTTGAGGTGCTGGGCCGCTACGATGTGGTCAAACGGCTCTTACTGCGGCCGGCAGGTTTGTTGGCTACGGCTATCGAAAAAGTCGCTTTTCCGGTGTTTTCCAGCAGTCAACGACAATCGGGGGAATTGAGAGGTAGTTATTACGGCATGCTGAGGCTAAGCTTATTACTGCTTTTTCCTGTTTATGCACTGCTTTTCGCTCTGGCGCCATTTGTGTTGAGACTTTATGCAGGGCCCGGCTGGGAAGAAGCTGCGCCGCTGTTTCGCGTGATGTGTTTATGGGGTGTTTGTCAGGTGTTTTTGCATCCGGTAGATAACCTGCTTTTGGCTACAGGGCGTATTCATTGGTGGTTTTGGATGGCTTTTGCACAGGCGCCCCTGTGGTGGCTGGCATTGGCCTGGGGCAGCGCATACGGTGTGAATACGGCTATTGGAATGTTGGTGGTTTTACAGGTGATTTTAGTGATTATAACGTATTGGAAAATAATAATCCCGTTATTACACCAGTCAAAAGGCAGACCATGACAATACCTTCCTTGCTTCGTAACCCGTGGGTATTATTTTTACCATTTCTGGTATTGTATGCTTGTATAACATGGCTTACCGCTTCTGCGGCATTGATGGGCGACGAGGGGCGCTACCTGGAGTTTGCAGGCAATTTATTGCAGGGGTATTATTCGCCAAAAGAAGGCTTTAGCTTGTGGAACGGCCCAGGCTATCCGATAGCCATTGCGCCTTTGGTGGCCGTTGGGGCGCCTCGATTTCTTATGCTGTTGGCCAATGCGGTGTTTCAGTACCTGTCGGTAGTTTTTTTATTTAAAACGCTCAATTTATTCCTGCACAGGCGGGCTGCCCTGGCCTTGACCATCGGCTGGGGACTGTATTTCACCGCGTATGAAACGCTGCCCTATGTGTTGTCGGATACTTTTGCCACTTTGTTGGCGACCTTGGCCGCCTATTTTACAATAAAAACCCTAAAGGACGGCAAAGGCGCCTGGAAGGCCGGATTGATCTGGGGCTGGTTGTTGCTTACCAAAGTCATTTTTGCTTATGTTTTCCCCCTTGTTTTGGGTTTAATTTTGATAAAAATAAAATCCCAAAACGCCAGAAAGTCCCTGGCGATCTTCGGCATTGCCTATCTGGTCGCGCTGCCTTATCTTTTTTATACTTACCAACTCACCGGCCGATGGTACTACTGGAGCGATTCGGGAGGCATGAGTCTTTATTGGATGAGCACGCCTTATCCGGATGAATACGGCGACTGGAATAACGAGCGATTTGTGGGGTATTTCAAAGGAATGGCATTGGGCGACGCCGCCACGGCGGCCTTAAAAGCCAGGCACCAGGCCGATTTCGACGAAATTTACCGATACGAAGGCCCGGCAAGAGATGATGTTTTTAAAAAGAAGGCGATAGCCAATATCAAAGCACACCCCGGCAAATACGCCCTCAACTGCCTGGCCAACGTGAGCCGGATGTTTTTTGGGTTTCCGATTTCTTACGTAGGGCTCAAACTTCACTATCTCGTCAGATTGGTACCGGGGTCTATCGTTTTTACGCTGATGCTGTTTTGCCTGTTGAATACCCCTTTTCTCTGGCGACAGATGCCCGCAGCTATCAAGATATTATTCGCGACAGGAGTGATATATTTGGCGGGAAGTACCCTGCTGAGCGCCTATCCGCGTATGTTGTCGGTGATTTTACCTTTGCTGCTGTGCTGGATGGGGTATGTGCTGGGTAATAGGGTAATTATTCGGGGTTGATGTGCTGATAATTAAAAATTAAAAATGAATAATGAATATCAGCAAATCAGCATCCCGACCTCCTTCCAGTCGGTACGGGACTCTCTTCGGTCGCATCAGCAAATCAGCACATCAGCACATCAGCACATCAGCAAATCAGCACATTGAACTATGCAGAATTTCTTGACCACCGCTTTCCTCTCCTGGTTGCTGACCTACGCAGCAGGGTGGCTGCTATGGCTACCGTTTAGCGGGCAGCGCAAGTTGGAAGGGGCTTCCGTGTTTTTTTTTAAAATGGCGTTGGGCTGGATAGGGCTGACTACGCTTTCCGCTTTGTATTACACGGGGGGAATTACAATTATGAGTGGGGCGGTCGTACTTTATGCATGGGCCTGGTTGACAAACCGGCGCGAAAGGCAACCGGTGCAGTTTTCTCTGGAGTGGCGGGAAGGGTTGGCGGGGGTATTTATTTTGTTTAGCACAATTGGCGTTCAATTTATTCGCAACCAATATTTCGATCCTGATTTTACCTGGTTGTCGTATTGCGACTACGGAGTCTACGCCACCATGATAGAATACCTACCCAAGGCCGGCGTGGAAGTATCCTGGCCCTGGTACGAATTGTTCGACGTGTCGGCGCGGGGGCTTGTGCAGCCCTATCATTATGCCGATTCGTGGTATGCGGTGGCCATCAATACATGGTCGGGTGGGGAGAATGCCCTGGCGATATACATTTATTGTTTCATTCCGGTGTTGGTATCCATCGGTTTTTCGGGGTTATCGGCCTTGTGCAGGGTAGCGGCCCGGCGCAGCGGGCCCCTGGCCTGGCCCGAGCTGGCCGTAGCCTTTTTCGGGGTTTTTATTCACGGCTGCCTCGCGCCGGCATTCAAATTCCTGCACGCGCACAGTCTGAATATCCTCACCTCGCCCAAAATCGCCCTGCTGAGCATCCCCCTGGCCATGATCTGGATTTTGTGGCTACGCGGTTTGCGACCATACGCTATCCTCGTGGCGGCATTTATTCCCCTGGCCAATGTGTTATACGCACCAGTTGTTTTACCGGCGTTTTTTATAATGGCTATTTTTTTTAAATCAAGGTTAGCGGTAAACGCTAACCCAACGACTAGGTTAGTGGTAAACGCTAACCCAACAACGAGTATTAGCGGGGTTTTTGCGTTGTTATTTTCAGCGTTGTTCATAGTGGCATTTTATTATTTCCTGGGCAACTTTGATACCTCATCCGACCCCACGACTCTGCGCGAAGGGCACTCCTACGCCTATTGGTTCCTGCGCCGAATGACGGCTACGCCTGTGCGGCATTTGATCAGTTATTTCCCCTTGTACCTGGTATTTGGATTATTATTTTATAAAAGAAAAAAATTACTCGCCCGGGAATGGGAAGTGGGCGTATCGGCTATTTTACTGCTGTTTTTTAGCACCCTGACGGCAGCATTGATGAATAATTTTAGCGAAGGGTTTCAATTTCACATACTCACCTACAATCCGGTTTCACAATTGGGTATCGTGCTTGGAGTGGGTTTGCTGCTGTATTATAATTGGGCGGGATGGTGGAAACGCTTAGCTTTGGGCTTGGCGGCGATACAGGCCATAGTGGCATTTGCGGTATTATTCACCTCGTTTCACCAGCGTGATAGTGCGGTTGACAAAACATTTGCAGCTAAAGTTTCTATTTTATTAAAAAATAAAAATCCCATCGGCGTGTATTTTCAAAATCCTTTATTGATAACCACTTATTCAGCCGACCCGCGGATGTGTTATATTTGCAACCTGTTGAAGGCAACTGGCCCGGGGCGTTGGGCTAATGACCTGGCGGTGCACGAAGACTTGGATCAACTGTCCTTCCCTGAGCGGAAAACGGCCATTGCCAATTCGCCCTTTTATCGTTTTTTGGATAAACAAAAAAAATCGGGTGAATACGCGGGTTATGCGGCGGCGCAATTAGCTTTTGTAGACCGCTACGGCGTAGATTACGTACTGGTAGAAAACGGCACGACGGCGCCCCGGGGCATTTTGTCGTGTACGGATACCCTCCTCGTTGAACCTTATTCCGGCACCCAACTTCTTATTTTAAAAAGGCCATGCGTTTCCTCGTCATCACAGCCACCTACCACCCCGCGATAAACCCCAACGTGTTTCGCTGGTCGGCCATCGCTGCGCAGTGGGTTGCGCAGGGCCACGAAGTACACGTGTTGTGCACGCACCGCAGCGGCAGCCCTGACGTGGAAAACATCAACGGTGTGTGGGTGCATCGCAGCGGCCAGAACTCGCTGCTCGACTGGGTTTACAACATGCTGGGACTGCAACGGCGGCGCGGCGAAGCCGGCGGCGATCACCCGGCCCGCCAAGGGCGGCTGCGCCGCGCCCTGGAGAAACTCGTCGACCTGACCTGGAGGAGCATGTATTGGCCCGACGGCCGCTGTCTGTGGTATCTGCCCGGCAGGCGCACTGCGCTCGACTTGCAGTCCAAACACGATTTTGATTTGATGATCAGCGTGGGCTTGCCTTTTACCTCGCATCTTATTGCGGGCGCCGTCAAACGCCGGTTTTCCGCCGTGCGTTGGGTGATGGACATCGAAGATCCTTTTTGTTTTTCGGAAGAATTTTATGTCAACAATTTTAGATTATACCGGCGCTTGAATTACTACGCCGAAAGCAGGGTGTTGCAGCAGTGCGATGCGGTAACTGTGACGGTTGAACAAGCCCGGCAGCGCTACCTGGAGGCCTTCCCCTGGCTGGCCGGCAAGATCAGCGTGGCGCCGCCGGTATACAGTCTGCCGACGACTGAAGGGCGGCCTTTAAAAGATACCGGGGGTGTACTTTACCTGGCCTACTTTGGCGCCTTTTACCACCGCATCCGCACACCCGATGCCTTGTTGGCTGTCTTTGACCGATTGCTGGCGTTGTATCCTGAATGGCGCCATCGCCTTCATCTGCACTTTTACGGTGAAATAGCGCCCGCTTTTTTGCCGGCTTTTCAGCGTTACGCACGACTGCAACCCGTGCTGAAACTCCACGGTCTGGTACACCGCCATGCGGCGGCCCAGGCCATGTCGGCAGCCGATGCGCTGATCAACGTGAGCAATACCACAACCTACCACCTGCCCAGCAAATGCGTAGATTACCTGGCCAGCGGATTGCCGGTTGTCAATATTTGCTACCATCAAAATGACCCATTTACTGAATTCATGGGCGATTACCCTTTGCATTTGCCCTTGGTATGGAAAAATGGCATAGATATAGACGAGCTGGCAAAGCAACTCCACCATTTTTTGAAACAACAAAATGGCCAAACCGTGCCATCCGAGACGCTGCGGGGCCGCTTGGAGTTTTATCAGCCGGAGGTACTGGCGAAAATGTATCTGGCATTTCACTAATCGCCTTCATTTATTAGTAATAACTACCTTTGCCAAAAAAGTGCTATGGATGAGCTTGAAGCTGAAAATCCTGACTTGCTGCCCGAACCCGGTGAAGATCGAATCGAACCGCCCCGGTATGACTGGCCGCCCGCATATATCCTGATATTGTTGCTCACGGCTATTTTGGTAGGTTCGGTGCTGGGCGCCTTGTTGGCAGAAATGATATGCCGGCTCAACGGTACCACGGTAGAAACGCTGATCAACTCCCTGAATATCGACAGCCCGCTGGCCGATCGCAATTTGTCGAGATGGGTAAACGGAGCGGCACACATAGCTACTTTCACGCTGCCTGCGCTGGCAGTCGCGATCGTATTATACCGGCGCCGCTGGGCCCCGTTTTTGGCGATCGACAAATCGCCGGATTTTCGCTATTTGTTGGCCGGCGTATTATTTATTATCAGTGCTTTTCCGTTAGTGCAGTGGTTGTATTGGGTAAATAAAACCTACATCCCCATGCCCGAAGCATGGCGTCAGCTGGAAAATTCTACGCAGGACATGGTTGAGGCCTTGTTGGTCATGAACAGCCCAGGTGAATTTTGGCTTTCGATATTCATCGTAGCGGTACTCCCGGCTGTTGGCGAAGAATTATTATTCCGGGGCGTCATACAGCCGCAATTAGAGCGCTGGTTTAAGCAGCCGCATTTGGCGATAGCCGTAACTGCATTGGTATTCAGTATCATACATTTTCAGTTTGAGGGTTTTTTGCCG
>JAEUUQ010000477.1 GCA_016787505.1 Saprospiraceae bacterium
TGTCCAGATATTGCCGCCATCGATAAAAAAGGCGCCTTTTAATCGCCAGAAAAGGTCGAAGCGGTATTCGGCATTGAACTCCATCTTGAGGTCGCCGGTTTGGTAAAGGCGGATATTATTGCGCTGATCGCGGGATAGCGGGTCTTCATACCCGCCTGGGCCCAGTCCACGTGGAGCCCAGGCTCTGATACTATTGGGGCCACCCACGTAAAATTGCTTCACATAAGGTACGTCACTGGTAAAACCGAAGGGGCGAGCTATGCCGGCATTAAATCGAAGGGCAAAGCTGTTTTTGGTGTTGTATTGCCGGTAATACCTGAAATCTGCTTCCAACTTGGCATATTGAGAAAATTCGCTTTTGCCTAACTTAAAAGTTGTGGGATTGAGTGCAAATTCGTTGTACAATGCATTGATACCCCATATTTCTGCACCGGATAGATCAAAAAACACGCCGGCATAATACGATTTGCCATAACGGGTTGGGCGACTGTTATATACAAAGTTGAGATCTCTGAATAGCAGACTCACGAAAAACTGCTGGCCGAAACTGTTTTTCAGAAAAGGATTGACCGACAAAAGCGTGTCAAATTCGGGCGCAGTGATCGGTTTCAGAAAGTCGATGCCGATATGGTTGATTATATAGCGCTTGGTAGGAGAACGTTGGAAGTCGTAACCGTAGGTGGCATTAAACAGGTTGTATTGGTACCAGTCGAGTACCAGAATATAATTGTAACTTGTCGATATACGCGTGGTAGCGTTGTCCCTTAGTGACTGGTAAAAATTGCTGTGCAATAAGCGGCGTTTTTTGCCAAGCGGCACTTCGTGCAAGCCCTTCCAGAAGCCCAGATAATCGCGAAATTTAGGGAAATACATATCCGTTTGTATCCGGAGGTCTACGGTATTCCAAAACCTGTCGTCTGCCAGGCGTGGGTTCACTTCTACGCCCGCCGAGAGATTCGTGACCAGCAACTCGGCGCCATGGAAAAGGTTTCGGTTGCGCAAACTAGGATTAAGGGTAAAGCCGATCAGGTTGCCCACGCCACTCGACCCACTTCTGTTTGTGTAATTGACTTCAAAATCTGCGCCGATTTCCATTTTGGCATTGGGGGTTAATTCAATAAAAAACAACAATTCAGACATATTTGTACTGTCGATTTCCTGTCGGATCCGCACAAATTTGTAAGTACCTAAAGCGGATAGCTGCTTGTTGGTTTTATCAAATAAATCCTGAGCGTATAGCTCGCCCTTTTTGAGGTGTACGGCGTCGAGGAGAAGTAGCGGTTTTACGTGAAAATCATTATTGCGAATATGGAAGGTAAAGCCGTTTATGATAGTATCCTTGAGTTCTTCTAATACTTGCAATGGGCTGTAATTGGGATATATATGAACTTGCCCAACCCGGTAGGCCGTATGTGCATCTGTATTAAACGGCGTTTCTACTTCGAGGTATAGGTTGGCTTTGTTTGCACGTTGGAATGTATCTATATCAAGCGGTTCATTGAAGAAGTTGGAGTAAAAGTAGGCATAACCGTTGTTTCTCAAAAAACGGGTAATACGGTCTTTTTCCTGTTCGTACAATTTTAAATCCATGCCGGCCCCTTTTTTGAGCAGGGTCTGGCTTTTGGTGGATTGTAGCAATCGGTGAATGGCGGTATCCTGGCTGAAATAAGCCACGCTGTCTATTGCGTATCGCTTTTTGGCAGTCACATAGTAGGTGACGTGCGTTTTTTTTCCTTTAACCTGGTCTTCGGCAAATACATCTGCTTGGTAATACCCTTTGTATTGCATATAGTAACGCATCGCCTCAGCAGTACTTTGGGTCAGCTTTTCGTCGTAAATGGCAGGTGGTTCTGCGATCACCCTGCGCTGAAATCTGTCGATAGCCGTGGTATCACCGGGGCCTGCCGTGGCCAGCCAAAACCATTCGCGCGGGAAGAAAAAAAAGCGGGTATTTTCTTTTTGTTTGTAAAGCGTAGAGAGTTCGTATTTGAGGGTGCGTTTACCTTCAACCTTTTCCTTTCCCAGAAATTTTATATCATTGCTCTTGAGCAGCAGTTCGTCTTCTTTCAAATAACGGGATACATTGCACGAGTAAAGGCAAAACAGCAGGCAAAAAAAACATCCAAGCCGGTAAATTCGAGCAGCGTGTACCCTCATAATGATTTACATATGGCAATTTCTAAAAATACGGTGAAGTTTGTAAAATCTCTTCACCAAAAAAAATTTAGGCAAAAGTATGACATTTTCGTGGTTGAGGGGGATAAAATGGCCCGCGAGATGCTGGGGCAATCTGCCGTTGCCGTTGAACAGGTTTATGCGGTAGAAGCTTGGGCAACTACATATGCCGGGCTGCTGCGCGGGCGTAACGATTTGGACCTGGTAATCGTAACTGAGCGGGAATTATCGCAAATTTCTTCGCTCACAACGCCCAATCAGGTTTTGGTAGTGGCTCATAAACCCGATTGGGAGTGGCCTTCGCTGCTCCATTTTACCCGCGCGCTGTATCTCGACGGTATCCAGGATCCCGGCAATATGGGCACTATTCTTCGAATTGCCGACTGGTTTGGCATTCCCTTTGTTTTTTGTTCGGATACCTGTGTGGATGTTTTCAATAGTAAGGTCATCCAGGCATCAATGGGCGCTTTCTTACGCGTG
>JAEUUQ010000500.1 GCA_016787505.1 Saprospiraceae bacterium
TTGGCAAGCTGGGGCAACGTATTAGCCGCCACCCAATTTGTGCTGCAAATCCGACCTGCCGGCAACTCTACCTGGCAAACGATCGAAGTGGCCGGCAACAGCTACTCACTCGATAGCCTTAGCGCCTGCACCGACTACGAAATTGCCCTGTTTACCGTTTGCGATACCCTGCAAACCGAACCCACGGCACTCATCGAATTTCGCACCAGCGGCTGCGGCGCCTGCACCGACCTCGACTATTGCCCTGCCAACGGGCTCGATGCCGGTGAAGAATGGATTGAAAAAGTCGTTTTTGCAGGCATTGACAATACCAGCGGAAGCGACGACGGCTACGGCCTCTATACCGAAATCGCGCCCCCTGTGCTCGAATTGGGCGGCAGCTACGATATCAACCTCAGCCCGGCGTTTTCGGATTTTGTCTTCCAGGAATATTTCAAAGTGTGGATCGACTACAACCAAAACGGCGATTTTGAAAACTCCGAACTGGCCTTCGACCCAGGCGCCACTTCGAGTACCACAGTCACGGGGACTATTGTCATCCCTCCCGCTTCGCCCCTGGGTTTTACCCGCATGCGCGTGGTGATGAATTTCCAGAACGTGGCCGGCCCCTGTAATTTCCCCAATGGCACTTTTGGCGAAGTCGAAGACTACTGCGTGATCATTGTGCCCGCCTCCTTCTGCGCTTCGCCTGCCAACATAGACACCCTCAGCGTGGATCTCACCAATGCCGAGTTGGGCTGGGATTTAGTATCGCCGGCAATCAGTTATGTGATTCGCTATCGCAAGGCCGGGGACGATTTGTGGGAAGAACGCACCTCCCTATCCCCCGGCATCGTATTAACCGATCTTGAGCCCTGCCGCGATTACGAAGCGCAGATACAAACTGTCTGCGGATTTAGCCAGAGCGATACGGCCAGTAATTTTGCCTTCCACACCAGTTGCATAACCGATATCGCCCCCGCCCCGCCAAGCGGATTTCAGTGGAGGGTGATGCCCAACCCGTTCAGCGAATCGCTCCGCATTGAAATAGATGCACAGGGAAGTAGTGTGTCGTACCAATTCAAACTCGACGTGCTCAATGCCCTGGGCCAGGTGATGACCACCCAAACTTTGGTATACGCCTCGGCGGGCAGGCGCCAACTCGAAATAACTGAAGTCGACTGGGAACCGGGTATCTATTTTGTGCGCCTGACCAATCAAGACGGCGTGGTGGAAACCCGAAAAGTAATTAAACAATAAAGGGCGACGGAGCCGGTAAGACTAATTATTGCTAATTTTGCAGCCGATTAAACTAATAAACCGGCTATCATGCAATGGAGTCTTAGCGGTAAAAACGCCTTAGTGGGCGGCAGCAGTAAAGGAATTGGCAAAGCCACCGCCATAGCGCTGGCAGAAATGGGCGCCAACGTCACGCTGGTGTCGCGTTCTGCCGACATCATGGCCGATGTCATCAAGCAACTGCACAAAGGCCCCGGGCAGGACCACGATTTCCTCGTGGCGGATTTTACCGATACGACCGACCTGCATATCAAAGTGTCGGCGCTCGTAACGGAGAAGCCCATACACATCCTCGTCAACAACACCGCCGGCCCTCCCGCCGGCGCGATTACCGAGGCGAAGGGAGAACATTTTTTACAGGCATTTAACAACCACCTCATCTGCAACCACTTGCTCACTCAGGCCGTCGTGCCTGGTATGATCCGCGAAAACTACGGACGTATCATCAACATCATCTCTACTTCGGTGAAAGTCCCCCTCGACGGATTGGGCGTATCCAATACCGTGCGGGGCGCCGTGGCCAGCTGGGCTAAAACCATGGCCAACGAGCTGGGCCGCCACCAGATCACCGTCAATAACGTATTGCCGGGCTTAACCCTCACCGATCGCCTGCACGACATCATCGAACGCCAGGCTGCCGAATCGGGAAAAAGTGTGGAAGAAGTAGGCCGCACCATGCAAAACAGCGTACCTATGGGGCGTTTTGCGCAGCCCGCTGAGATTGCCGCCGCCGTAGCCTTTCTGGCATCGCCGGCAGCAGCTTATATCAACGGCGTCAGCTTGCCCGTCGACGGTGGGCGTACGCGTAGTTTGTGATGTTTTTATTAAATGTTTAGTAGGGTTTATTGCCTTTGGCAGTTTAGTAGGGTTTAGTTTATTCCCCACTAAACCCTACTAAACAGTTACAAAAAAATCAAGCATGAGCAGAATAGTTTTTTATCTATTTCTCAAACCCATTTCGCTGTTGCCCTACCGGGGTATCTACATGTTGTCCGATTTGCTATGCTTTATATTGTATAACATATTGGGCTACCGCAAAAAAGTAGTAGTTACCAACCTCAAAAATTCCTTTCCCGACAAATCGCCGCAGGAAATCGAAGCCATCGCCCATAAATTTTACCACCACTTTTGCGACCTCATCCTGGAGTCGGTGAAAATGTTCAGCATTACCAAAGAGGAAATCAACGAACATTGCCAGATCGTCAATCCGGAAGTATTCGAACACTATGCCAAAGAAGGAAGAAGCCTCCTGCTGGTGGCCGGCCATTACAACAACTGGGAATTAGCCGCCGTAGCCTGCGACCTGCAAACGCCACATACCGCCGTGGGTATTTATAGCCCCTTGGCCAATCCTTATTTTGATAAAAAACTACATGCCTCCCGAAGTAAATATGGCATGGAGCTATTGCCCAAAAAGCAGGTAAAAACTTTTTTTATTAACAATACCCACCGCATCATTAATTATATGTTCGGCGCCGACCAATCGCCCTCCAACGCCGCTAACGCTTACTGGACTACCTTCCTGCACCAGGATACCGCCGTGGCCTATGGCACAGAGAAATACGCAGTTGAGTACAATTACCCCGTTGTTTTCGGGCGAATCAACAAATTGCGCCGGGGGTATTACACCATGGACTTTACCGTGCTCGAAGACCAACCCGCCGGCACTTCTTTTGGTGAAATATCGGAAAAACACACCCGCGCTCTCGAGCTACAGATATTGGCACAGCCCGAATACTGGCTCTGGACCCACAAGCGCTGGAAGCGCAAGCGCCCGGCAGCTGCATCTTTATAAATTAAAAAAATCAAAAATCAAAACCCCACCGCCAGCGCTGCCGTAAAGAAATAATTATTCTGCGAGGGCCGACCATCTTCCTCCCTGAAGATGTCGTCTTTGCTATTCACCGTACGGGCTTCCAGGCGAAGCATCACATTATTCACGGGCATAATATCCACATTGGCTGAGAGGCCCAGGGTTTGGAAGCCGTTGGGGGAGTTGGTGGATACTATCACCCCGTTTTCGTCATCGTAGTATTCGGCCCGGGCGGCTATGGCCAGTTTGTCGCTAAAAGAATAGCGCAAAATCGCAATAGGAGTCATCCAATAGTCGTATTCGCCTTCTTTGGGCCGGGCTTGTTGGGCGCCAAAGTCGAAACCGGCGGTCACACCGAATTTAGGCGTAAACTGGAAGATACCGTAAACATCGTTAAAAACGCGCCAGCGTTCCTGGTCTTTGCCGGGGAATTCGTTGCCGATAAACGAGCTCCAGTTAAGCGTGATCTTATCGCTGGGTTTGAAGGTGAGTTGCGTGCCGAAGGCGGGCGTTTGGTTGCTGTTGATACGCTGGATGCGCTGCCAGCCGTTGAGCAAGAGGCCCGCCACGTACCACCTGCCGCCCTCAGAGGTATAGCTGAGTCGAGCGCCGGCTTCGTAATACGGCGATGTTTCGGCGGCCAGGCTGCGGGTAAGCGTCCAGTTGTCTTTCCCGACGGCGCTTTCAAAGCCGATATGCGAAGGCATAATGCCCGCATCGAGCCATAGTTCTTTGCTTTTCGACAATTTTACGCCGGCATTGGCTTCAAAAACGTAGCGCAACAACTCTTGTTCAGCCGCCAGGTTGTATTGGGCGTAGGTGCCCGCCATCAGGGCTACGTTGGCCCTCACCCGGTTGGCCGTGTAGGCCCCCTTGAGGTAGGCCAGGTTGACGTTGAATTCGTTGTGGCGGTTGTGGCTGTAAAAAAAACCGGGGCGCTCGTGGTTGGCGGGGTTGCCGGCATCGTAGCTGTAATAGGCTTCTACATACCCAGAGAAAGTGAGGTTCGTTTCGGTTCCGGTGAATAATTCTTCCTGGGCGTTTAGTGTCACTAAGCAAAGGAGGAAGAACGAGGTTAGCACAGATTTCATGGTGAATAGACTTTGTTATTTGAATTTGTAATAATGTTGTCGCGATTGAAAATTGTTGTTTGTCAACCAGTTTCGATCCCTTACCGTGTAAGGTTCTATCCAATAGTTGCTGTCAGTTAATTCGGGGGAGTAGAAAAATGTTACCTTACTATAAAGAGGATAATTAATTTGGTCGAGGAAGGGATATAACCTGGCGATGTCATCGGGTAGTTGGGGAATGACGACTTCAACTTCCGTATCATCATCAAAAAGGCCGACAATATCCCAGGAAGAAGCCGGTTTGGCTGCGCCAAGAAACTCTACTTCGTTCGTTTCAAAAGCATAATGCACCTGGAAAAAATTGCCGTTTTCCGGTCTGGCAAATTTACACGACTCCGGCTCCACCACTACAAATGACACCTTCTCAATAGCCATCTCCGGCACTTTATTCGGCCAGGCAGTCGTTTCAAAATAATAAGCGAACTGGTCTATCAGATTGGCCGAATAGAGGTTAAATCTATATTTAACAAAATCTTGATTTCCAGGAAAATGGGCGTTTATTATCGAAACCTCCTCAAGTTCTTTTGCTATATTATGACAATAACCCGGCACTGACCGGTTATCATCGCTGTAGTAGGCTCTTATGCATCCGAGCCATTTATCAGCGCGCGGCATTTGAAGGGTTTTCGATATATAATTAGTTGATAATTGATAGTTCTGGAATTCGTGCAGTTGCTTTGTATCGGAAGAATAATAACATTTATAACTATTTACTTTATTTATTTTCATCATTAAAAAAACATCATCTTTTTTGTATCTGGAATATTCATAGTTCAGCATGCCATCGAAGATTTGGGGTTTCACCGTGCTTACGGGAAAAAAATATTCTACCGATCTCACGCCGTGTATTCGGATAGTTGTTTTAATGGTCGTTTTTTCCTCCCAATCCGGATCGTAGGACTTATCGATGTAAGCGTTGTCCTGTATGCCAAGATAGGTTACGTTGTTAAACCATTGCATTTTGTGTGATGAGGTTAGCCCGACTATGGTCACCGACAGCTCTTCGCCTACTTTTCTATCTACTTGAAAAGAGTAGTCTTCTCCTGAAGGTACGGTATTCAGGTGAAAATAATGCCGCAATACGCCGTGTTGGTTGTTGACTAATACCATCAGGCTTTTTTTGTCATCAATGATGCGCTGGGAAATTGTAATGTTGATCGGCTCGGCCAGGGCGGAGGAGGCAGTCAATAAGAAAGTTAATAAGGCAGGCAAAGATTTTTTTATCAACAGAACGACAGATTTCATAAGCTAGATTTTTTTGGGTAAAAAACAGCTATTTATAATCCTGTATTTTTAGGCGTTGTAATATTGGGAGGTTTTAAATAAAAAGGCTCATAATAAGCCAGGTCGACAAAGGCGCCTTGTCCAAATTGTTCAACGGACAAAGGGGACAGGTGTTGCGCCGAGCATCGCAAATCGACAAAAAACACTTGCGGAGAAATAAATAGCGGCCTGGCTTTGTCAGAGCCGCTGCCACAACACACCACGGCAAAACCCTCTTGCAGCCATTCATCCAGCCAATTTGCGTGCAACACGACCGCTGCCGGCGCCATCACCTCGCGGCCTTCCTCGTCGTATAGCGCCGTATACACCTCCATGCGACGGGCGTCGATCATAGGACAGTAAAGCGTGGGTTGGTCAACTGCGATTTGGCGGGCGGCATAGGCCAGTGATTCCAGCGTAGGCACGGCCAGCAGAGGCTTGTCGAGGGCGTAACAGATGCCTTTGGCAGTGGCCACGCCGATGCGCAGCGAAGTATACGACCCCGGACCGCCGCTCACCGCCAGCGCATCGAGTTCACTGAGCCCGTAAACCGCCTTGCTCATGCACTGGTCGATATACGTGGTGAGTTGCGCGGCATGGTCGTTGACGGTCTGCGATTCTACGAGCGCCAGCACCTCCTCGCCAAGGCACAAGGCCACCGAGCACACGTCGGTGGCGGTTTCTATATTCAAAATCAGCGGTGCATCCATGCGGCGGTATTACTGCCGACTGTAATTCGGCGCTTCTTTTGTGATAGTAACGTTGTGCGGGTGGCTTTCCGTTCTGCCGGCGCCCGATATTTTTACAAAACGCGCATCCTTCAGCGCGTCAATATTGGGCGCACCACAATACCCCATACCGGCCCGCAATCCGCCTATGTATTGCAACATCACCTCTGCCAGGGTGCCTTTGAAGGGCACGCGGCCTTCGATACCTTCGGGTACCAGCTTTTTGATGTCATCTTCCACATCCTGGAAATAGCGGTCTTTGGAGCCCTCCATCATAGCGCCCAGCGAGCCCATGCCGCGGTAAATCTTGAATTTGCGGCCTTCGTAGATCACGGTTTCACCGGGGGCTTCTTCTACGCCTGCAAACAGGCTGCCGGCCATGATGGTGCTGGCGCCGGCGGCGAGGGCTTTCACGATATCGCCGGTATAGCGGATGCCGCCGTCACCGACAATGGGTATGCCGCTGCCTTTGATAGCCTGTGCGGCACTATATATGGCGGAAAGCTGCGGTACACCCACCCCGGCTACTACGCGGGTAGTACAGATGCTGCCGGGGCCCACGCCTACCTTCACCCCGTCTACGCCGGCATCTACCAGGGCACGGGCGCCTTCGCCGGTAGCCACATTGCCGCCGATGACCTGCAGGTCGGGAAAGCGCTGTTTCACCATGCGGATGGCATCGAGTACGCCTTTCGAATGACCGTGGGCGGTATCTACGCAAACCGCATCCACATTGACTTTCACCAGCGCTTCTACGCGCTCGAGCACGTCGGCGGTCACGCCCACGGCCGCGCCTACTACCAGTCGGCCCAGCGAGTCCTTGCAGGAGAGGGGGTAATTCTGCACCTTCATAATGTCCTTATACGTAATAAGTCCGCACAAGGTACCGTCTTCAGACACCACCGGCAGTTTTTCAATCTTGTGGCGCTGCAATATCTGGCGGGCCTGATCGAGCGTAGTGCCGATAGGCGCAGTGATCAGATTGCTTTTGGTCATCAGGTCGCGCACCGGGCGATGGTGCAACGCTTCGAAGCGCAGGTCGCGGTTGGTGAGGATGCCGATCAGCTTGTTTTGCTGGTCGATGATAGGAATACCGCCGATTTTGAACTGGCGCATCAACTTCAGGGCGTCGCCTACCGATGCATCGCCCAGCAGCGTGACGGGGTCCACGATCATGCCGCTTTCTGAGCGTTTGACCATGCGCACCTGTTCTGCCTGGGCTTGAATCGACATATTTTTGTGGATGATGCCGATACCTCCCTGACGCGCAATGGCAATAGCCAAAGCATGTTCGGTCACTGTATCCATAGCGGCAGATACAATAGGTACGTTTAGCCTTAGACCTCGGGTAAGCTGTGTAGAAGTGTCTACTTCACGGGGAAGTACTTCAGAGTAGGCGGGCACAAGAAGCACATCATCGAAGGTTAGCGCTTCGCCCAGCAAGTTGTCTTGGGTAGTATTCCGTATTTCCATGCGCAAAGATATAGCTTTTTGCAGATGAAAAAAAAATGCTTCCGTTTTCCGCGTGTGATATTTTCTTCCTGAGTAATATTGTGGCTTCACAATCTTTACTCTCATGCTATCGGTGCAAAGCGACGCCTATTATATGAAGCAAGCGCTGAAGGAAGCGCAAAAAGCCTATGAAGAGGGAGAAATACCCGTAGGCGCCGTGGTGGTGTGCCAAAATCAGATCATCGCCCGCGGGTATAACCAAACCGAGCGTTTGCAAGACGTCACAGCGCACGCCGAAATTATCGCCCTCACGGCCGCAGCCGGATATCTCAACAGCAAGTACCTGCAGGGGTGCACGCTTTACGTCACCTTAGAGCCCTGCGCGATGTGTGCCGGCGCCCTGTATTGGTCGCAGGTAGACCGGGTGGTATACGGCGC
>JAEUUQ010000512.1 GCA_016787505.1 Saprospiraceae bacterium
GCTATTGTATTCATCACACACAATCAGATAGATCATGCCAAAAGTTGTCAGGGAAGATATTGACAATTTGAATACCGTTTTGACTGTCACTATTGAAAAGTCGGACTACTTGCCGCAGCTGGACCAACAGCTCGACAAATACCGCCGCGAGGCACATATGCGCGGTTTCCGCAAAGGCAAAGCGCCTGCCGGACTGGTGCGCAAAATGTTCGGCCAATCCCTGCTCGCCGATATCGTGACCAAGCAACTTCAACACGAATTACAGGAATATCTCACCCATACGGATACCGATTTTCTGGGCCAGCCCCTGCCCAAAGAAGACCAGGACCGGGTCGAATTTGATATGAACAACCTGATCGATTATGAATTCCATTTCGATCTCGGATTAAGCCCCGTTTTTGATATCAAAGGGCTCGACAATACCCAGGAGTTTGAATTGCTGGAAGTGGCGGTCTCCGATGAAATGGTCGCGGATGAATTAAGCCAAATGCGCGCCCGTGCTTCCCAGAATGTAGCCATAGAAAAAGCAAGCCAGGAAAACGATTCGCTTTTCCTCGAATTCCAGGAAATGGATGGCGATGCAATCAAAGAAGACGGCATTTCTTTCAAATTCCGCACGCTTTGGCAGGACCTCACCCCCGAAAGCCAGGCAGCCCTCGGCGCCATTCAGGCAGGCGAAAAAATCGTGATGGATCCTTTTAAGCTCTGGCATGACAAAGACGAGCAGTTCGTGAGGCGTTATGCCCTCGGCCTCGACGAACACGACCCCCGCGAGGTCAATCCCGAGGCTTTCGAACTGACCCTGGAGGAGGTTTCGCGTTTCGAAGTCCGCCCCCTCGACCAGGAGTTTTTCGACCTGGCCTTCGGCGAAGGCAAAGTAAGCACTGAGGCCGAAGCCAAAGAAGAAATTCGCAACGATATCCGCAATTACTACGCGCAAGACGCCTACAACCTGCTTTTCCTCGAAGTACAAGACCGCCTGCTCGACCTCAACGATATTCCCCTGCCCGACGATTTCCTCAAACGCTGGATACTGGCTTCGGATGAAAGAAATACGCCCGAGCAGATCGAACAGGAATATCCTTCTTTTGCCAAAGGCTTCCAATGGACGCTCATCAAAAATAAGCTGGTCAAACAGTTTGAAATTGACGTGATGGAAGAAGAAATTTATGCGCGCGTGGCCGACGGTATTCGCAACATTTTTGGCAATAGCCCGTATCTTACTCCGGAACTTATGGAGAGCCTGATAGCCCGCCGGATGGAAGACGAAAAAGAGATCAACCGGATTATCGACAGCTTATATCTCGACAAATTGAGCAAAGTGACCCGCACCCTGGTGAAGACCAAACCCAAGCAGGTCAAACTCGAAGACTACGAAGCGGCCCGCAAAGCCATCCACGACGCTATCGAGGAAAAACGCAAATCGCTGCTGCCCCAAGACCTCGAAATTGCCGAAGAAGATCAGGATTAAGACACTCCCATTCAACCTGGGCGTTTTCCAGGTGTTATATTATTCGATTAAGCCCTCGGGCATTTTTTTACACTATAAAGGAGGAACCTTATGTTTCCAAAAGACGAATTTTTTCAATTCGCCACGCGACACCTGGGCATGAGTGGCATGCACCTTGAGCAATATGCCGAAAAATCAGCGGTAAGGGTACCCCATATCGGCAATTTTACCCCCGCAGTTATCGAAGAACGCCCGCTTAATGCCACCGCTATCGACGTGTTTTCGCGTCTGATGATGGACCGCATTATTTTTATGGGCGTGCCTATTGACGATTATGTGGCCAATGTAATTCAGGCCCAATTGCTATTCCTCGAATCCAGCGACCCCAAGCGCGACATTCAGATGTTTATCAACAGCCCCGGCGGCTCTGTAATCGCCGGCCTCGGTATTTATGATACGATGCAATACGTGGCGCCCGATATCAGTACTATCTGTACCGGCCTGGCCGCTTCTATGGGCGCCGTATTACTCGCGGCAGGCACCACGGGCAAACGCTCCTGCCTATTCCACAGCCGCGTGATGATTCATCAGCCCCTGGGCGGTATGCAAGGACAGGTTACCGAAATGGAGATCTACTACAAATTGGTGAAAGAACAACAAAAAGCCCTCTACGATATCCTGGCATATCACACCGGCAAACCCTACGATGTGATCGAAAAAGATTGCGACCGCGATAACTGGATGACGGGCTACCAGGCCAAAGAATACGGACTGGTTGACGAAGTACTCGAACGCAATAATCCAAAGAAAGGAAAGTAAACTCCACATAGTGCATGAAGCGTACCAAACAAGACTACCGCTGTTCTTTCTGTGGAAGGGATAAGTCCGAAACCCTCTTTCTCATCGCCGGCATCGACGGCCATATCTGCGATATGTGCGTGGAGCAAGCCGGCGAAATCATCCGGGAAGAACTCTACGGCGGCGCCAAACGCGAGGAAGCCAAACAGGGCAATTTTCATATGCCCGAAAGTGTTACCCCGCGCGATATCAAAACTTATCTCGACCAATATATTATTGGACAGGATGAGGCCAAAAAAATCTTGTCGGTAGCGGTGTATAACCACTATAAACGCTTGCGCCAACAACGCCAAGGCGAAATTGAGATCGAAAAGTCGAATATTCTTTTCGTAGGCCAAACCGGCACAGGCAAAACCCTGCTGGCAAAAACTATCGCCAAGTTTCTCAATGTGCCTTTCGCTATCGTTGATGCTACTGTATTTACCGAAGCAGGTTATGTCGGCGAAGACGTAGAAAGTATCCTCACCCGCCTCCTGCAGGTGTGCGACTACGACGTGTCAGCCGCCGAACGCGGTATCGTGTATATCGATGAAATCGACAAGATAGCCCGCAAAGGCGACAACCCCTCGATTACCCGCGATGTGTCGGGCGAAGGGGTTCAACAGGCGCTGCTCAAAATGCTGGAAGGCACCGATGTGAACGTTCCCCCGCAAGGCGGCCGCAAACATCCCGAACAAAAACTGGTGAAGGTAAATACCGAGAATATCCTGTTTATCTGCGGCGGCGCTTTCGACGGCGTAGATAAACTCATCGCCAAACGCGTCAATTCTCAGGTGATCGGCTTCAAATCGGAAGACGTGATGATTATCGATAAAGAGAATCTGCTGCAATATATTTCGCACCAGGATCTCCGACGCTTCGGCCTCATCCCCGAACTCATCGGCCGCCTCCCCGTTTTGGCCTACCTCGATCCGCTCGACCAGGCAACCCTGCGCCGAATCCTGATCGAACCCAAAAATTCGCTGCTCAAACAGTACAAAAAGCTGTTTGAACTGGAAGGAATCGAGCTCTCTTTTACCGAAGAAGCTATCGACTTTGTTGCCGAAAAAGCACTGGACTTTAGTCTCGGCGCCCGAGGCCTCCGCTCTATTTGCGAAGCCATTATGACCGATGCTATGTTTGAACTCCCCTCGAATAAGGATGTACGACACTTCGAAGTGACAAGCGCCTATGCCGCAGAAAAACTGGGCAGAGCTAAGCTGACACAGCTGAAGGCAGCGTAGGGGGAGGGACTTTGGGACTGTACGACTTTAGGACTATACGACTGTACGATTTTGACATAAAAAAGGCCGTCTCCTGGTGTGGAGACGGCCTTTTGCGTTTAAGATGCTTTTACGATGTCGAAATTAAATAATACGACAATCAGCAACAGAATACCGAGAATGATCATGGGAAATAGTTTAGAATGAGGGAATATAGTAATACTGGCGTAATATGTCACTTGCTTACAATAACGTTTGGCTCGTAATTTTCGGTATGTAGTGCCTGCAGAAAAAAGAACTAGAGTAGGAATGGCAGGCAAGATAAGCGAAAAAACCTATACGTGTCAAGCCCTCTTTTTGAGGCGGCGGGAATTACCCGGGGAAGGGGGCGTTTGGCAGGGGGAGAGGCTAGAGGGGGCGAGTGGGCGAATTGGAGAGGGGGCGAGATCACCTCTTCGCCAAGTCTCCCCCTCTCCCCCTCCCCTCAAGTATGCGTCCTAAACCATCCCTCATTATCCCTGTTTTCGTTTTCCCTTCGGCGTTCGGCTTTGGTTTTATCAAACACATTGGGGTCAAAAAAAGCGCCGGGGGGCAGTTGTTCTTCTTTTTCCCAGGAATAGGGCTCGCGGATTTCTTCCTTTTCCGATCTGTTTTTAAACCAATAGGCGGTAAAAATG
>JAEUUQ010000537.1 GCA_016787505.1 Saprospiraceae bacterium
GGCTTTGTACCCGGCAATAGCAGCCATAGACGATAGCACATCCATCGATTGAGCTAGGGTTGTGCGGGGCACCATATCCATGCTTATCGCCCGCAATTGCATGCCCTGCAAGCGGGGTTTGACAGTGTCGTCGAGATAGGGTTGGAATAGGGACACTACAATTGTATCGGGCCGAAGTTGCTTGAGGTCTTCTTCGGGAAGGGGTTGGATACTGACCAAAATATCCGACTTGGTTAGCACTTCCGCTCTGCTTAACAATTGGCAATTATCGGTATAATCCTCGTCACCGTAACTCGCTTCGGCGCCAGCGCCACGTTCTACCAATAAGGTAGCTCCAAGTTGTGATAGTTTAGCGCCTATTTCGGGGGTCATAGCCACCCTGTTGTCACTTTTTTCTTTAACAACCCCAATGTAAACCATGATATGTAAAACAGTTAAATGCGGTAAAAACAGTTCGCGTGGGCAATCAATCAGACACCAACGCCAGCTTAAAGTCATTGCTTACCGCCAGACGCGTGATATTTTTGATGCCATAATATCTCAAATCCGCTATTTCTTCCCAATCCTGGTCGGAATAACGGTCGTATTTGTACAATTTGGAGCCCCGTCCCATCAAAAAAGAGCCATCAGGCAATACGGCAAAATCTTCACAGCCCGTCAGGGTGTTGATAATTTTTTTGGATTCGCCGCCCGATCTGCTCAGGAATTTTTCCATCAGCAGCCAGTCTCCCGATGTCGATTTCTGCACATAGGCCAGGTTGCCATTGGGCATACGCATAAAGCATCGCCCGACATTGGTAGCAAAAGGCGACACATCGTCGGTGCGGGTATCGCAGATAGCCAGATAATTGCCCTTGTCCAAACCAAAAACCACCACGCGCTGGGCGTCAAGCCAGTGATAATAACCAATATCCTTGAGGTATTTAAACACGGGTTTGCCGTTGGTCAGGCGATCAATGGGGAATTGCCACAGGCGAAGCAGCGTATCGCGGCCGTTGATTTCCTGGCGAATAGCAGAAAACGAATAATAATCGGGTACCCTGGATGCCGAAAACTCTCCATCGGGTGTTTCGGTAACTTTTGTTTTGGTCTTTTTATCTAAATCGAGCACATAAAGATCGGTTTGATCATCGCCGTACATCTGCACAGTGATATATAGCTCGTTATTGGAAAAAAAAGCGGGTTGGTTGTTATAACCTCTGGCGTTGAAAGCGGTCAGGAAGCGCGGTTTGGTCAGTTTGTATAAAGTATCAGACGCTTTTCTGACATCAAACAGAAACACATTTGACCGGGGGGTTTGTGCCTGTACCGAAACACAAACGCATATCAACAAAAAGACAACAGCTATTCTTTGCATAGCTTACACATTTAGCTTAGGGGGTTAAAATTAGTACAACATTGTCGATGTGCAAATATTATTGGTAGGCATTTTGATTTTTCTTTTTCCAGGCCTCTACCATCAGGATGTCCTTGTCGTAGTTAGCCATGCCATCGTGCAATCCCTGTGATTTGAGATAAGCGTCGTAGGTATGGTCGCGGATTTTGGGCGCTATATCCGGATAAGACAGCAAATTTTTGTTGATCGCCTCAAGATCGGCTATCATGCCCGGGGGTAGTCCAGCCCTGAATATGGCATAGGCGTCGGGTTCTTTTATTTTAAAATAAATAGCTAGCGAGCGCCAGTAGGACAATCGGCCCATATAGGCAATAGCAGGGTCGGTAGATTGGCGACAGGCGACATAACCCCAAAAATTGCATGCGCCTTCTTCTGCTATTCCATAACCGTGCGCCATTTCGTGGGTCATAGTATGGGGCCATTGCAGCGTGTGCAATCCCGCGTCGATTTGACCTTGTCCGGTAAGCGGAAAATACAACCCCGCCGAGCTAAACCGCAGAAAGATGCCTTTTGGATACAGGGTGAACACGCGCATGCGCCCACTTACCGGATAGCCGTGCTGTTCTAACACCCGGGTAAGTAATAAGCGCAGGTGGTTCTCCAATTCCACCTTGGTCAGGCGCATATCCAAGGCATTTTTTGAGGCGCCGGGAATGCGGGCCCGCAGCGCGATCAAATCGCTTGTCTCAACCTCCAGGGCTTGCTTGATATCCTCATATACTGGTTGCTGGAGCTTCAGGCCCAATTGTCGTTCAACCGGGATGCGGCCGTAGTTGAATCCCCACATCCACATAAACAACACGAGAATGCCTGCCATACAAGCGGTGACAAACCATGCCCAGTGCCATAACCTGGTTTTCCAATGTGGATACGTACGCCAAATACGCCGGATTGATAAGCCGGCGTACGTCAATAACAAGGCTATACAAACATAAATCCATGGAAACGGGAACCAGCCCAGGGTATAATCGATAGCCGGGCGGATAAACTGAAACAGCCCTCTGCTGTAATAATCTTCAATCCACTGTGGTCGGTTGCCCAGGCTCCAGCGCAAAAAAAATGTAAATACTCCTAGCCCTATCCAAACTAAGCGGCCT
>JAEUUQ010000611.1 GCA_016787505.1 Saprospiraceae bacterium
CAATTTGTAACCGTTTCATTTCCTTCCTTTAAAAGTCTGTGCTTTAATACTTTCCAATAATTTCTTGCGCCTTGATAGCTGTATTGGTCGGTAAGCACTGCAATTACATCTACAATGGACACATACCATTTTCCCTCTTCCTCATCCCAAAGCGTTCTCACTTTTTTGTCTTCAAAGATTTTAATTTCGGTGTCTTTTTTCATTTGATTGTTGTTTTTTTGTTTCAACCCGTGACAAATTTTCACGGGTTGAATGTTGTAGTAATATTGTTTGGCTTGTTCTCGTCCGAGTGCTGCGTTCACAACAGCAAACGGTTTGCCGTCCTTGCCTTATATAGCATAGTTGGCTGAAACTTGCTTTCCAGATAGACAAAAATGATTCCGTATAGCTATACGCAAAGATATTGTTTTTTCAAGAATCCAGCAAATGTGGCGCGACTTTGCAATCCAAGCCGCTCGTTGAGCGGAGTCGAAACGACGACCGTGCGACTGCCGTCAACTTTAAGAAATCTCAAGCGATATTTTATTACCACCGAGTTTCGCAGAGTTATGCCGAGGTTTCGCAGAGTCCTTGTACCTCTGCGAAATCTCTGCGCAACTCGGTGTAACTCTGCGGGTTAAATAATTTGGTAAGTTGACAACATTATCCCTAAGTCACACAGTCTCCGCATAAACCACCATATGCGTCCCCAAAGAAAAATACCCCATACTAAACCTAAGCAACTCCCCCCCCTTCTCAATTCGCGCCTCAAATTCCCCGCCCTTTTCATCATATATAAACGGCTCGACGATCAGGTTGGCCCTGAAGTCAATGCCGCCCAGGCCATAGGCTTTGTACAAGGCCTCTTTTGCGCCCCAATACACATGCAGGTGCGCCAGGTGGTGCGGCGCCGATAGCGAGACCAGCTCTTCCTCCCGCATGAATTTTACGGCGAGCCGCTCTATTTTCGGGGCCCAGACTTGTATATCGATGCCAACCGGGACATCTCCCCTGATGGCCGCCGCATACCCCGCCGAATGGCTCACCGACACACAGGGCCTGCCGGCACTGCAATACAAACTGCCTTTGTCGTTTTTGTACACATCGGCATACGGCTCGTCGCCCAGCAATTGCCACAGCAAATGCCGCGATGCCAAACGCTCAAGCCGGCGTCGGCCTTTTAGCGCCTCGAAGGGCGGCTCGTCGGCGGCAATGCCGGGCAGGGCGGCGAGGAACCATTCCTCCGGCTCGTCGATCTGCCAGGCGGCCCACTGCGCGCCACCCACAAGTTGTTCGCTTTTTGCCAAGGGCATAATGGCTTTTTTTTACAATAATAACCCTATTTTGCCAAGCGTACCCAATCGCCGTAAAACGTTTCTGCACAATGACCGATAAGTCTATCTCGCTGGTTAACCTTACCCGCCTTACCGGGCACAATGCGGCCATCTATTGCCTCGGCAGCGGACTGCGGCCCGATACGGTGCTATCCGCCGGCGGCGATGGTATGATCGTAGAATGGGACCTGCTCGCCCCCGAAAACGGCAAGCTGCTGGCCCGCGCCGAAACCCGCCTGTTTTCACTGCTGCCCTGTGCCGACCTACAACTCTTAGTGGCCGGCGATATGGACGGAGGCGTGCACTGGATCGACCTGGCCGACCCCACCCGCACTTCGGGTATCGCCCACCACCGCAAAGGGGTGTTCGATATACTGCGTATCGGCGACGATGTTTTTACGGCCGGCGGCGACGGCAAGATCAGCCGCTGGTCGGCTACCGCGCGAAGAAGCTCCGAAAGCCTCGCACTTAGCGCCAACGGACTGCGCTGCCTGGCGTACCAACCCCGGCGCAACGAGATTGCCGTGGGCGCCAGCGATAATAATATTTATCTGCTTGACGCAAATAGCCTGGAGCTCCGCCACATGATTAGTCCGGCCCACGAAAGCTCCGTTTTTACGGTCTGCTACAGCGCCGACGGCCGCTACCTGTTCAGCGGCGGCCGCGACGCCCTGCTGCGCGTCTGGGATCTGACCGATAATTATAAGCTGATTTCTTCCCAGCCTGCGCATTGGTACACTATTAACCATATCGCACTGCACCCTTCCGGCCGCTGGCTGGCCACCGGCAGCAGGGATAAAACGGTAAAAATATGGGACGCGCAAAGCTTTGAACTCGTCAAGGTGCTCGAAACTATTCGCGACAGCGGGCACGTCAATTCCGTCAACAAAGTATGGTGGCGCCCCGACGGCAAACAACTGGTTTCCGCCGGCGACGATAGGAGTATGATTATTTGGGAAGTGGTGTAACTTTGCCCTCCCAAGCTTTAAAATTTCACGACTTTATTATGATTCTGAGCGATAAAAAGATTTTGGACAGCATCGAAAACGGCGAGATTCTCATCGAGCCGTTCGACCGCAGCTGCCTGGGCACCAATTCCTACGACGTACACCTGGGTCGCTGGATGGCGGTTTACAAAGACCCCGTACTCGACGCCCGCAAGCACAACGAAATTGCCCATTTTGAAATTCCCGAGGAGGGTTTTGTGCTGCAACCCGGCACGCTCTACCTCGGCGTCACGCAGGAATACACCGAAACGCACAATTCCGTGCCTTTCCTCGAGGGCAAATCGAGCGTGGGCCGCCTGGGCATCGATATCCACGCTACCGCCGGCAAAGGCGACGTGGGCTTTTGTAATACCTGGACGCTGGAGATTTCCTGCACGCAACCGGTCCGCATTTACCACGGCATGCCCATCGGACAGTTGATTTATTTTAAAATTGATGGTGAAATTGAAAATTATTACAATCAAAAAGCCGGCGCCAAATACAACGAACGAACGATCAAACCCGTAGAAAGTATGATGTGGAAAAACCGTTTTTAGACCCTGGCTATGCCTATCAAGATCATATCCGCCGGCGCCGGTAGCGGCAAAACGTATCGACTCACCAGCGAACTGGTGCAGTTGCTCAAATCGGGCGTGCGCGCCAACGGCATTATCGCCACTACTTTCACCCAAAAAGCCGCCGCCGAATTGCAGGAGCGCGTGCGCGTGCGACTGCTGCAGGACGGCCTCACCCAGCAAGCCGACGAGATCAATAACGCCCTTATCGGTACGGTGCACGGACTCGGCGTGAAGCTGCTGCGCCGCTTTGCCTACGAAGCAGGCGTGTCGCCCCAGGTAGATATTATTGCCGACGAAGACCAGCAGGTGATGTTCAACCAGGCCCTGGCGATGGTGCTGCCCGAAGAAAGGGTGACGGAGATTGAACATCTCGCCGATAAGCTGGGGTTTAGCAAGAAAGGATATACCGACTGGCGGAAAGAAGTAAAAACGATTACGGATATAGCCCGCGCCAATGACTTTTCAGAAGCGGTGCTGATCGACAGCCGCAACCGCTCGTACCAGTCATTTTCCGCCTTTCTCGAAAAAGGCGCCGATATGCCGCTCAGCACGATGCACGAACGACTGGCGGCATTGCTCGCTGAGACGATAGACAGCCTGCAGAATGGCGAAGACCATACCCTGAAAACAAAAACGGTGGTGGATACGCTGCGGCAACTCCAGCGCGAATTGCGACTGCGCGACGAGTTGCACTGGCATCAGTGGATGAAAATCGCCAAAATCGACCCCGGCGCCAAAAGCAGAGACGACGTGGCCCTGCTGAAGGAATGGGCCTTTCAACACGAAAAACACCCTGCCTTTCACAGCGATATCCAGGCTTTTATCTACCACCTCTTCGACGTGGCTATCGACGCTTTGCGCGAATACGAACAGTACAAAAAAAGGCGCGGACTTATCGACTATACCGATATGGAGACGCTCGTATACCGCCTGCTCGATCATCCCGATGTGCACGCGGTATTGGCCGAAGAACTCGACCTGCTTATGGTAGACGAGTTTCAGGATACGAGTCCCCTCCAACTGGCTCTCTTTTTGCGGCTCTCGCGGTTTGCCCGCCACGCCGTGTGGGTGGGCGACCCCAAGCAGTCGATTTATGGATTCCGGGGCGCCGAACCCCGCCTTATGCAGGCCATCATCGACCACGCCGGCGGCATCAAACCCGAAGATATACAGCAATTCTCCTGGCGCTCCCGGCAGGATATCGTATACACTACCAATGCCATTTTCTCAAAGGCTTTCGCCCCCACTCCCGTCGAACAAATTGCGCTGACGCCCAAGCGAACCGGCGAAGGCGAACCCCTTCAAGCCGGCAACGCCCTGGTGCACTGGCATTTTGAGGTAGACGACGACGGAAAACCTCCTGCTCAATCCTGGATTATCGATTGCATAGCCGTTTCCCTGCGCCAATGGCTCGACAACGGCGCCGCCTGGGTGCTGCCCAAAGGCGAAAAGGAATGGTGCCGCCCGCGCCCCGGCGATGTGGCCATCTTGTGCCGCAGCAATGCCGGCTGCCAGGCTATGGCCAACGCACTCCACCGCGCAGGCCTCAAAGCAGCGCTGTCGCGCACGGGATTGCTGCTCACCGCAGAAGCCAAACTAACCCTGGCCTGTCTCAAGTATTTGCTCAACTACTACGACTCGCTGGCCGTAGCCGAGATCATCCTGCTGGCCCAGGGAACTCCCATCGAGGACATCATAGAAGACCGCCTGGAATACCTGGCACAAGTAGAAAACAAAGCGGCCAAAGGGCGCTGGGCCGAAAGCAACGACTTTATCAGCCGGCTGAACCACCTGCGCAGCCAGGTCGTCGAACTGTCGGCCACCGAAATCCTCAACCTGCTGCTCGAAACCCTCGACCTGCGCCGCATCATCGCCGCCTGGGGCAATGCCGAGCAACGCCTCGACAATGTGGAAATGCTGCGCCACCTGGCCCACCAATACGAAGAAGCCTGCAACCGCCTCCACTCGGCCTCTACGCTCGGCGGAATGCTATTGTGGCTCAACGATCTCGAAAATGCCAAACGCGACTACCAGGGCTGGGGCGAAAACCCCGACGCGGTGAATGTGCTCACCTATCACAAAAGCAAAGGCCTGGA
>JAEUUQ010000011.1 GCA_016787505.1 Saprospiraceae bacterium
CTTTATGTCTACCTCGCAGTTTCCCACCGTTGGGCCCCTGGCAGGTGTGAATGAAGGATACTATTACCTTACCGTGATCCGAAATGGCTGTGAATCGGAACCCGACTCTACCCGGATCAGCGTAAAACCCAAGCCGGAAACGCCTACTATCAGTAGCAATACACCGATTTGTGCCGGAGGTAATGTAGTGTTGACTACCAATGCGAGCGGCGCCAGCGGGTACCACTGGATCAATAATAACAACCAGGAATTTCTCACTGCCATCCCTGTATTCACCATTCCCAATGCTACGCCTGCTAATAGCGGTACCTGGCGGGTTTTTGTTACCAAAAACGGATGTGATTCCGACCCCTCGGCGCCCATAGAGGTAGTGGTCAACCCCGTACCTGACGCCGCTGCCTCGGCGAATCCGGTGGCGGTGTGCGAAGGCAGTTCCTTAGAACTTTTCGCCTCTCCCATTATTAGCGACGCACTTTACGAGTGGACCGGCCCCGACAATTTTGTGCAGGTGACGCCTAACCCCACCGTGAACAATATGAGCGCCGTTAACCAGGGTATCTATCGCTTGCGGATTACTACACAGGCGGGTTGTACCGATACGGCCAGTGTAGCGGTAAGCGTGTTAACGAGTGTGGCAATCACAGGCGTTAGCTCCAATGCACCGTCGTGCCTAAACGGCCCTACGGACATACAATTGGTACCGTCGGTATTTCCAGTTGGGGCTTATAACTATCTGTGGACCGGCCCCAACAACTTTATGTCTACCTCGCAAGTAGCAACCATACCAGGCGCCACGGCTGCTGTCAACAACGGCAACTACACCCTGGTAGTCACCACTGCGCAGGGTTGTGCCTCCCAATCATTTACTTACCTGCTCAATACCGCGGATGCGCCGGCTGCGCCCACCCTGCCTTTGCCGCTCAACGGGCAAACGCAATATTGCGTGGGCGACCAGGTAAGGCTTAGCACCAATTCTTATTCGGGAAATGCCATCACCTATTTCTGGCAGGCGCCGGGACTGGGTGTGGTGCCTACTCCTTCGCCCTTATTGCAAATTGACAGCGCGCTGGTAAGCAATACCGGTGATTTTTCGGTATACGTAATTGTCAACGGTTGTATCTCGCCGGTATCGCCGCCCAGGCCCATCGCGGTATATCCCATCCCGCAAATTACAGCTACGAGCAATAGCCCTGTCTGCAGCGGAGAAACGCTCATGTTGGAAGCACAATTTTTACAAAATGCCTCCTACGTCTGGAACGGGCCAGGATTCACGCTGGGCGTATACAACCCGGTGATTCCCAATGCCAATCCTGTATTGCACAGCGGCACTTACCGCGTAGCGGCCACCTTAAACGGTTGTACTTCTGATACGCTCTCATTGCAAATACTCGTAAAACCGCGACCGCAATCGCCCGTAATCGCTAATAACGGGCCGATATGCATAAGCGATCCGTCGGCCACGCTCGAACTGTCGATAGCGCCTTCCTCTGCCACCCAGAATGCCAATTACACCTGGTATGGCAGCAATGGCGTTACGCCGGTGAGCGTGCCTTCGGGAAATCTCAACTTCTTGTTTACCGATTTTACCGGATTTACAGAAGGCACCTATGCGTTTTACGCCGGCGCTAACCTCGACGGCTGCGCCTCGCCGCTATCGGCGCCTACGCTGGCCGTATTTAATGCCATACCGGCCAATCAGGCTTATGCCGGCGCTGATACCACGGTTTGCGATAACCCGATTACCAATCTGCAAGCCGCCGCACCTTCTATCGGCTCGGGTTTATGGACCCTCGTGGCTGCCGGCGATCCTACGGGGGTAACCATTGCCAACCCCAACCAGCCCGGCACTACTGCTAACGGACTGTCACTGGGCAACGGGCCGTATACATTCCGCTGGACCCTTTCAAACGGCGCTTGCGCCAACTATTCCTTCGATGACGTCACCATTGCCATCACCCAGGGCGATACCGCCGAAGCCGGCGACAACTTTACCATTTGCCAGGGAGAATTGGTCAACCTGGCTGCATTGCCCCCGGCAAGCCCTACCAGTATAGGCGTATGGTCGCAGCCTATTGCCCAGCAAATTCTGGGTGTGGGCATTTCCAATACTTCCGACCCCAGTACGATTGTTTCGGGGTTGGAACCCGACAACTTGTACAGCTTTACCTGGACAATTACCGGGGATTGCGGGGTGAGTTCCGATGAAGTATTTATCACGGTATCCTCCGATCCTGATGGCGGCGCTGATGCGATTGCGTGTAATAATACGGCCACGGGCCAGCTCAGTGCCGGCGTGCCTACCTTGGGCAGTACCGGACATTGGACAGCACTCGATCCTAACGTCATTATTACCAGCCCTCAAAACAGGAACACCCCTGTGAGCAACCTGCAGCCGGGTGAAAATTATTTCATCTGGACTATAGACAATGCCCTTTGCGGCCCCGCTTCGCAGGATACGGTTGTCATTTTATACAAAAAACCACCCATAGGCATTGGCGATGTGTTGATCGTACCTTTTGGCGAAGACCTGACCTACAATGTGTTGGCCAATGATACAGCGGCAGCAGGCACAACCATCGAAGTGATTGGCGGACCTGCCCTGGGCTCGGTGCAAAACCTTGGCAACGGCGATATCAGGTATACGCCTCCTGCCAATTTTGTGGGTATCGACGAACTCACTTACCAGCTCAACAGCGAAGGATGTGAAACGGCTACTGCGGTTGTCTCTATTCTGGTAGGAGAAGACGCAGCATGCAAAATACCCTCCATATTTACGCCCAACAACGACGGGGTAAACGACGCCTTGGTCATACCCTGCCTGCTCAATACCGACTTGTACCCCAACAGCAAAGTAAGGGTATTCAACCGCTGGGGCGACGAAGTATTTACATCGGCTATCCCCTATGGCAACGACTGGAACGGCACCTTCAACGGCGAAGACTTGCCCGACGACACGTACTTCTTTATTGTAGATCTCGGCAACGGCAACGAGCCTACTTCGGGATGGGTGATGATTCAACGTTAATTTTTATGCTCAATTGCAAAACCATGAAGAAGCTATATATCGCAATCCTCGTTTTTTGGCAAGCTACTGCTGCTTTTGGCCAGCAGGAAGACCAGTTTACGCAGTTTATGTACTACAAACTGGGTTTTAACCCCGCTTATGCCGGTAGCCAGGACGGCGCCACCGTCACTGCGTTGATTCGCAACCAATGGTTGGGCATCAAAGGTGCGCCCGAAACGCAATTGCTTACCTTCAATATGCCGTTGTTTAATAGCACGGTTGGGGTGGGCGCCAGCGTGCAGCGCCATACCATCGGCGCTACTACACGCCTTACTGCCGAGACCGCCTATGCATACCGTATCAGACTCGGCAGAGGGACTTTGGGCATAGGTCTGCAGGGGTCTATTCGTTATATCCAGGTAGACTACGATCAGGTGGATGCCACTCAGCCCAAAGAAACCGACAGCGCTATTCCTGTGGGTGTTCAGAGCCGTTATGTACCCAATTTTGGGGCAGGCCTCTACTACAGCAATAATCGTTTTTATATCGGCCTTGCCGTGCCGCGGCTACTTGAAAACAGCATTGACCTCGCCGACCAGGGGGGCACGCTTTCTAAAGAAGTACAACACCTGTACGGCATGGGCGGATTGTTATTCGATGCCGGAGAAAATTTACAGATCCAGCCGCAATTGTTGTTAAAATACGTAAAAGGCGCGCCTTTTGACGCCGACGTAAACGTTAACCTCATCTTCGCCGACGCGTTCACCGCCGGGGTATCTTACCGGCTCGGCGGCTCCAAGCGCAACGGCATAGGTGAGTCGCTTGCCTTAATAGTGGGTGCGCAAGTGTCTGAAAGTTTTTTGCTGGGCGTATCTTACGATTTAACCCTGTCGGAATTGCGCGATTTCAACAGTGGCAGCGTAGAAGGTGTTATACGTTATAATATAGGGGGCCGGTCGAAGGGTAAAGAATTCGTAAATCCCCGGTTTTTTTAAACCAAAACGAAACTGAACTTATGGGGCGCTTCCAATATCTCGTTTTTCTGACACTATGGCTTTTTGCTGCCGGCGCGCAAGCGCAAGAGAGCAGGAAAGGCGGGCAGGTCGACTTGCTTTACAACCAAAGCGAGGCACAACGCGATATCAGGCTAACCAATACCAGCCGGATTAATTCCCCCGATCTGGAATTTTCACCTACCCTGTATCACAACGGCCTGGTATTCGTATCGCGCTACAAAAGCGGCCCCGTAGACGAAAAAACGGGAGAAACCTACCTCGAACTGTTTTACTCCGAACTCGACCCCAACGGCATGCCTACCAGACCGCAGAATTTTAGCGTAGAGCTGAATTCTCAAAAACACGAAGGCCCCGTCAGCTTTAACCGCAAAGGCGATAAGATCTATTTTACCCGCAGTAACCAGCAAAACGGTATCAGTAAAGCCGACAAACGCGCCCGCGTGCAACTCAAAATCTATCAGGCTACGCAAGGATATTACGATTGGGAGAATATCACCGAATTGCCTTTTAACAGCGACCGCTATAGCTGTATGCATCCAGCTTTGTCGCCCGATGAAAAAAAACTGTTTTTTGCCTCAGATATGCCCGGCGGATATGGGGGAATGGATCTTTATTTTGTGGAAAAATTGGAAAAAGGCTGGAGTAAACCCGTCAACCTTGGCCCCGATGTAAATACCCGCAAAAATGAAGTATTTCCCTTCTTCCACGAAAGCGGCACCTTGTTTTTTACCTCCGACGGGCACCAGGGCCTCGGCGGCCTCGATATGTACATGATCGACATCAGCGGCCGCAAATGGGGCCGCGTGATCAACCTCGGCGCGCCGTTTAATTCGATCAACGACGACCTCGGCATTATCCTCAACGAACGCGGCACACGGGGCTATTTTAGCTCGAACAGGGAAGGAGGCCTCGGCAACGACGACGTGTATATGTTTGAAATTCCCGCAGGCATCAAAGGCATCGAATTGCCCGAACAAATCAATACTATCGTCACCGTTTACGACGCCGAACAAAGTAAACGGGTGATCGGCGCCGGCGTTTACCTCTATGAGCGGTCGGATGACGGGCTCATTGATAACGAAGAACTCTACAACCTCGAACTCGTGCCCGACGACAAGGTGTCCGGCGAGCTCAATTTCAAAATGGTGCGCAAAAAAGACGAGCAACTGGGCGAACCCCGCGTATTGACCAATCGCAACGGCGAAGCCGTATTGCCTTTGCAGGCTAACAAAAACTACGTGCTAATGGTTGCAAAACCCGGTTATGCCAGCCAGGAAGTAATCGTCAAAACCCCCGAAGAGGGCCCCTTTCGACCCATCGAAGTCGTACTCGAACCCAGTAACTGCATCAATCTCGACGGCGTGGTGAGCAGCGACAAGTACAACCTGCGTTTACCCAACGCACTGGTCAAGGTAATCAATGAATGCGACGGCAAGGTGGAAACTACCCGCACCAATATCAACGGCGCCTTCCAGGTCTGCCTCACTATGGGCTGCGATTTTAATGTGTCGGTTGAAAAAGAAGGCTATCTCGCAGGTTTTACCAGCGTCTCTACCGTGAAAATTAGGGGCAGCCGTTCGGCTAATGTAGAGGTGAAGCTTTCGCCCAAATCAGACGCCGTACTCAAAGAACCTATTCGCACCGGTACGGTAATCGTGTTGGAAAATATTTATTACGATTTTAATAAATCAGCAATCCGCACCGGCCAGGCTCGCGACCTCGAAGCGCTGGCGCGCCTCATGAAGCAATACCCCAGCATGGTCATCGAACTGGGCGCCCATACCGACAGTCGCGGGGCCGAAGACTACAATATGGACCTGTCGATTAAACGCGCCGAATCGGCCAGGGATTTCCTGATTTTGCGCGGCATAGCCACTGAGCGCATCAAAGCTGTCGGCTATGGCGAATCGCGCCCCCGCAATCGGTGCGTCGACGGCGTGGAATGCTCGGAAGAAGAACACGCCTACAACCGCCGCACCGACGTGAAGGTGATCAAAATTGACGAAACCGCTATCATCGGCTATACGCCTGCGGGACTGGAAATCAAAGACTAACGGCATGCCCGCCCTTCACCGGCACGACGCCCTGCGCCTCCTCTCCAGGTTGACGCCGCGCCGCCTCTGGAATGCCGCCAAAGTGCTGGCTTCTTTTTATCTGGCACGCCTCAGCCGCCGCCCTATACAGTGGGGACTGCCCATCACTATCTCCATAGAACCCACCACCGCCTGCAACCTGCGCTGCCCGGAATGCCCCAGCGGACTACGCGCTTTTTCACGCCCTACCGGCAACCTGCGAGCCGACTTTTTTCGCCAGGTAGTCGATGAATTATCGCCCGACCTGCTCTACCTGATCTTCTACTTCCAGGGTGAACCCTATATCAACCCGGCTTTTCTCGACATGGTGCGCTATGCCGCCGGCAAAGGCTTGTATACTATCACTTCCACCAACGGCCACTTTTTGGATGACGACAACGCCCGCCGCACCGTGGAGAGCGGCCTCGATCGCCTCATCATCTCGGTAGACGGCGCCACACAGGAAGTGTACGAGCAATACCGCAAAGAAGGGAAACTGGAGACCGTACTCGAAGGCGCCCGCAATGTAGCGAACTGGAAACGCCAACTCGGCTCGCATACCCCCCACGTCATCTTTCAATGCCTCGTAGTGCGCCCCAACGAACATCAACTATCGGATATCAAACAACTGGCGCTCGACTGCGGCGCCGACGAGGTGCGCTTTAAAACGGCGCAGGTGTATGATTATCAAAATGGCCACCCGCTGATCCCCGTCAATGCCCGCTATGCCCGCTACGCCCCGCAGTCCGACGGCTCCTGGCGTGTAAAACACCGATTGCTCAACCACTGCTGGAAACTCTGGCACGCCTGCGTGATCACCTGGGACGGCATTGTTGTACCCTGTTGCTTCGACAAAGACGCTACCTACCGCCTTGGCGACCTCAAGACGGCGCCCTTTCGACAATTGTGGCAAGGCCGCGATTACCGCGATTTTCGCAGCCAAATTCTTAAGGGCCGCGATCAGATCGATATTTGTACGAATTGTACGGAAGGGTGTAGGGTGTGGGGAAGAGAGTGAGAGAGTGGGAGAGTGAGAGGCACCCTGTTTGCCCTGCCGACGCTCTTTTACGCGATTGCCAATTAGGCACTGCTTTTCTTTCGCCAAGCCCAAATAATTTGTGATAACTGGACCAACACACACAGCGCAAGACCCAAAAACTCCCTTGTCAATTCGATATGCGGCGCTTCGGCTTTCATAGAGCCCACAATTGAGGGTGCGCCCATCTGTATCCAATGTATGAAATCGGGCAACAATAAGCCCATCCACACCAGCGCAACGGCCAGCGTGCCCCAGGCCAACCAGCGGTTGTAGCGGCCCAGTGCCACCAGTCCACTCGATACGGCTACAGCTAGATATATGGCTATCCAAAGCCAGGGATCCGGGTCGTTGTATTGCACAACGGCAAACAACAAAAACAACGAAGCAATCGTCGCAAAAAATATTTTCATAAAAATTTAATTTTCAATATTTTACATTTTTTTTCTCTCACTCCCTCGCCCCCTCTCACTCTCTCCCCAACGCTTCTCCCATAAACACGTAAATCTGTTCCATCTCATCACGGCCCAGGCGTTGGCCGGTTTTGCCTGCCGCATACATGCCTGCTGCCAGAATAGCGCATACCGGGAGTATCCAGAGTTCATAAGTAGAAAGCCCCAAACTCATACGTGAGAAACCGATAATGGCGGCAATCATACCTATAAAACCGATAATGCCGTATCCAAAAACAAACATAAGCCAAATTGAAGGAAGAGGCCCGAATAAGCCTCGCAACATGCTGCCTTCTTCTTTAGGCTCGATAGTAATAGTTAGCCTGGGCGACCAGAAATGTTGTTTCTCAGCCGGTATCGACAGCACTATGTATTGCTCATACACGGAGCCCCTGACATAATCTTTGTGCTCATTGAGAGCCGTCTGCAGGCGATGCACCACCTCGGAAGGCGGAAAAGCGACATACTGTTGAAACCGGGGCCGAAGGTCGATAGTATCTGGCATGTTTTAGGTATTTACAACCCAAAATAGACAGCTTGTGCCGCTGCGACAATGATTTTTGACAATTTTGAAATATGGTAAACAATTTTCACGCTTGATCGCTTTCCTGTATAAACGTACCTTTGCTCCCATGCTTCAGGAATGGCTCGTCAAAATACTACTTTCGCCTTTTTCCCTGCTTTACGGCATA
>JAEUUQ010000012.1 GCA_016787505.1 Saprospiraceae bacterium
CTGAAATTTGAAAAGGCAAAGGAATAGGCGCTATTTCGCCTTGTCTACCTGCTCCAACAACCAACTCCGATTGGCCAGGGTTGTGGTAGCGCGTATCTTTTCCGCAAGGGCGGGGGCTCTGTCGGCGCCGTATTTTTGCAATTCTCCTAGCAGCGTGACAAAATGGAGATAGGGCGCTTTTACAGCTTTTGACACCAGTTTGTTGCGATGCAGAAAGGCTTTAAACGACGTTAGCAAAGCCAGCAGCGCCTCCGTTTCGCTGTTTTCATAGTATATCTTGAGCAACATGGCCTTGGCGCCTATGCTGTAGTGAATATCTGAAAAAGCTACTTTGAATAGGTGTTCCATGGCCTGCCGGTATTCGCCCTTGTGGTAGTGCAGGTCGGCCAGGTTAAAGTGGTACGCATCGTCGCGGCTGTCTTCGGGCAGCCGCCGGCTGTATGTTTGCACAAAACCCTCCACCCAATCGTAGCGACGCAGACTGAGCCCAAGTACGACCATGTTTTTAAACGTCCAGGGCGATAACTTGCCGTCTTCGAGCAGGTAACCGTCTTCTAGTCCCTGCTGGTAAAGCGATACCAATATTTCGGCAAAGCGCTGTTCGCCCAGGCGTATCTGGTGGATACAAAAGTTGATAGCGTAGTAATACAAGTCGCGCATTTCAGCAGGAGAAAAGGCAGCCGACTTTTCCTGCATTAGATTGATGAAATTTTCAAAATGGGCGGGTTGCCCGGTTTCGGTAAGCGCCAGTAGCAATTGGCGATAAAGAGCGATAGGGGGGGTATCGTCCCATGTGGATTGACCGGCATAAAGACTTACCTCGTCCAGCAAGGTGAGTTGATACGGTTCGGGGATGCTTCGCTGGCGATCGGTCATCGCGCAAAGAAAATTGAGTTTGCGCGACAGAAAAAAGCGGTCGAAGCTGTCGGCTGCCTGTTGCAGGTGCGGATCAAACCGCCTCACATTCTGCGACAGGAAATATTGTTCTTCCATCTCAGCCAGTAAATACGATTGATAATAATACGGCGTATTGCGCAGGGGGGAAATCTGTAGTTTTTCCGCCGCTTTTTGCCAGGCCTGCCGGTAAGATTTTTCCAGCCTGCGCTCCACGCAAGCCGACAAGAGGTAATAGTCGGGCAAGATGCCGTCCTGCTCAAAACGCTGAAGGCCGATAAACGTTTCTGCCAGTTTGAGCAAACCGCTTATGAGGTAGTGAAATTGCTTGGTGTCATAGCTCTCTCCTGGAAAAGCCGCTTCAAAAACGCGTTCCCGGCTCAACTTCCGCTCGGGAAAGTCGCGGGCACTTTCTCGTTTGAGATATTCGCAAAGACGCAGGAGTTCTTCCTGTTTGTTGAAATAAGGAGAAGCCGCCATATCGCGAAACATTCGCCATTCCGCTACCGAAAAAGTGCGCAGCAGCGCCATCAATTTGCTGTTTTTCATGTGACAGATTGCTGTGTTTTGTCATGTACTACACAATATAATCTTTCTGCTTGATAATTTGCAAAGGAAATTGCTTGTATTTTATTGAGAAATATTTATTTAAAAATAAAATTAAATAATTGAAAAACAATGTTTTATTAAACATAAGTCAATATTTATTTATTAAAAAATTTCGATAAAAGTAAAAAAAAGTACTTGAATGCCCACTACTTGCTATCTACCTTTGTAGAGATGAATAATACGACTATGAAGCGCATGAACAAATGGTGGATAGTATGTTGTATGACCGTATGGACGCTGATACCTGGTGCACAGGCCCAGCTATATCCCGGCGACGCTAACCACAATGGCCGGGTAGACCATTACGACTTGTTGTATATCGGCTATGCTTACGGCGCCATCGGCCCTGTGCGCCCCGAAAGCGAGATCATTTTTGTGGAGCAGTTTTTGCCATTGCTTTGGGAAAGAGATTTTCCTGGCGGGGGCAATTTCGGTTTTGCCGATGCCAACGGCAATGGTATGGTGGAATGGGGCGATTTTATATCCGTTTATACCAATTACGGAAATACGACCGACACGATTACCGAATTAGTCATACCTGAGGGCGTAGCAGGCATCGACCAGCCCCTAACACTTCAAACAGGCGGCATTGCCATGCAGGTTACCGAAGGTTATGAACTCGATATACCGCTGATTTTAGGCACGGAAGCGCAGCCGGTGCAGGATTTCAACGGCCTGGCATTTACGATCGTCTACAACGATAATTACATCAGTTCTTTTTCGCTCGATTTTTCGGAGAGCTGGCCCAAAGCCGATAGCGCGCTTTTTTATTTTCAGCATGCCATTCCGGGCGCTGAAAACGGCCTCGATGCTGCGTTGACCCGTTTTGGGCCCGATGGCGTAAGCGGTTATGGCGAGATTGCCAAACTACACATCGTCATCGAAGATGATTTGATCCACTTGTTACCCGCAGATAGGGACAGCACGGAGGTAGTCGTAGAACTTAAAGATATTATGATGGTGAATAGCAATTTCGAAATGATACCGGTGGCCGGCGCTCAGATGACGCTCATGGTATATCGCCCCGATGCGATTATTGCTGTTACCGAAGTTGCCGATGAAATCCCTTTTCAGCTATATCCGAACCCGGCAAGCCATAGTCTGCAGTTGACTTGCGAATTGGAATTGGACAAAGTGGAGATCTATACAACACAAGGGCAATTGTGGAAACGCCTGGCCTGGGAAAGGGGAAAAACCGGGGATTTGCAGGTAGAAGATTGGCCGGCCGGCTGCTATTGGGTTTGCGTTTACACTTCAGAAGGGGTCGGCAGGCAAAAATTGTTGGTTACTGACTAAAAAGAAATGGCTGCGGGCGCATAAGCATCCCGCAGCCAAGTCGGAATATGGTTTAACATTTTCAAAATTAAAAAAAAGTATGAAATCAAAACTTTTGACGCTGCTAATATCGCTTTGGGCGATGGGTATGGTGAGTGCTCAGGGCATCACCGTAAGCGGCGAAGTACTATTTGGGACGGATAGCGGCCCGGCTTCGTTTTATCCCGTAACTATCCAATGGGGCAATCCGGCAGGGGGCGGCTCTCTTGAGATTCTTACCGATGCGAGCGGTCATTACAGCGCTGTGGTTGGTGTAAATCCAATGGGTTCATCGATTTCAGTTATTGTATTTGATTTTTGTGCCGGCATTACTTCGGCCGTGTCGCTTCCTAATACGGACGGCTCCTTTACCGCCGATTTTCACGTATGCCAGGATGTGAACCCACCGCCGCCGCCAGATAGCTGCGCGGCATTTTTTTACTACGAGCAAACCGGCGTAAACCCGTACACTGTTGCATTTTACGACCTTTCTTCCATATTCGATAGCACAGGTATAGTGAATTGGTTTTGGAATTTCGGCGATGGTACCGCTGGAATTGGCCCGAATCCTGTTCATGATTATGCCTTGGCGGGAGACTATATCGTTACGCTTACGATCACATCGGCCAATTGCAACAGTACGTTTACCAGTTTGGTGACGATCATTGATGATATTTGGGAGTGCCCTTGCCCGCCCGTGTACGACCCTGTGTGTGCAGTGATGCCCGACGGCAATATCATTGAGTTTCCCAATGCTTGTGAAGCCATGTTGTGTGCCGGTATCGACTCTTCCCAATTTGTACCTTGCAACAATCAGCCGTTTTGCTGGGCCAATATATATTATACAGCAGGCGGCATGAACCCCGCCGGTGGCAGCGGCCTTGATTTCTCATTCTACGATGGATCGATAGCCTTCGACCCCATTACGGAATGGCAATGGACCTTTGGCGACGGCAGCGCCGGCAGCGGCCCCAACCCCGAACATACCTACGCCCAACCCGGATTTTACCTGGTCACACTCACCATTACTACCGAAGGCGGTTGTACCTCCAGCGCCACGCTTTGGGTATTGGCCGGCGATCCCTGTCTTTGTCCGACTGTATACGATCCCGTTTGTGTGAATTTGCCCGACGGCTCGGTGTATTCGTTTAGCAACGCTTGCGAGGCTCAGTGTTATGGCTATGAAGACAATGAATTAGTCGTATGCGACAGCACCGGCGGCTGTGTTTGTCCCGAATATTATTCACCGGTATGCGTGCAGCAGATCGACAGCCTCAACGGCGTGGTGAATTACCTGCAATTTGACAATCCCTGTTTTGCTGCATGCGAGGGATTCGGCCCGGCAGATTTTGTGCCATGTGACAGTACGGTAATTGATTCTTGCAATTGCTTCCTGATTTACGATCCGGTATGTGTAATCAGCCCGGATGGCAGCGTATTGACTTTCACGAATGAGTGTTTTGCCCAGTGCAGCGGCTTCGGCCCCGGCGATTATACTTCCTGCGACCCCTCTTTTGACAATTGTTATGCTACTTTTTATATTGAACAAAACCCGGTTAATCCGCTCGAAGTCAATTTCATAGACCAATCGTACAGCGCAACGGGCAGCGATATTCTGGCATGGGCCTGGGATTTCGGCGATGGCAACCTCAGCAATGATCAAAATCCGGCGCATACTTATACACAGGAGGGCATTTATCCTGTTACCCTGCACATCGTCACTGCCGATAGCTGCGAAAGCACCGTCACCCAGCACTTGTGCATCGGCGGCGGCGGATACTACGAAGGACCTTCTTGCCAGGCTATATTTTACTTTGTGCCTGATTCTTCGGGCAGTGCTATGACCTATTATTTTGTGGATTATTCATATGGTGATATCAGCAGTTGGCAGTGGAGTTTTGGCGACGGTACTGCCAGCAATGAGCAATACCCGGCGCATTCCTATTCTCAACCCGGCGTTTATGTGGTTACGCTGACTGTAAGCGGAGGCGATTGCTCCAGTACCATGTCGATGATCATTGTAGTAGGAGAAGATATACTTTATAATTCCGAATGCAACGCCTTGTTCGTGCCTTTCCTCGAAACCGACTCTCTGGGTGCTTTCTTCCTCAACCTGTCGTCGGCTGATGCAGTAAGTTATTTGTGGGATTTTGGCGACGGCCAGACCAGCACCGAGTTTTTCGCCTGGCACCAGTACGCCCAGCCTGGCGTGTATGAGGTAAGCCTCACCATTACAACCGTGAATGGCTGCGTGAATACCTATAGCGCTACGCTCGATTTTGGCGCCAATCGCTTTATCGGTATTCCATCTTATGCCTTAGCGAATAGCACGGAGGAGCAATCTATCAACGCAAATTCGCTGTTGATATTCCCAAACCCCACCTCCGAGGCAGCTACGCTGTCATTTGAATCCACTACGGCAGACCTGTTTACGGTTTCGGTGCTCACCGCCGATGGCCGCGTTTTGCGCCATGCTACGATCAATGGTACGGTGGGCAAGCAACAGCATGCCCTCGACCTGGCCGGCTTGCCCGCAGGTATGTACCTGATACGCCTGCAAACCCCTCAACAGGTTGTGACACAAAGGCTGATGAAGAAAGAGTGAGAGAGTGAGAGAGTGAGAGAGTGCTAATAATCACCCCCTCTCTCCCTCCCACACTCCCACACTCCCCCAAAGGGGTGCCCCAAAATGCCCCACTTTGTCCCTTGCGGGAAATAAAATCACTTCGTATTTTTGTCTTATTCGAATGTGATTGGTGTCATTCTAAATTCAAACAGTTTTTCTAATTAAAGATATGAACGGTAGAGGCGCAAAATGTTGCGTCTCTACCTTCAACAGGCATTCGTTTGTCTATAGTCGTAAAGTCGTTAAGTCCCAAAGTCCCCAAGTCGTAAAGTCGTAAAGTCGTAAAGTCGTAAAGTCCCAAAGTCCAAAAGGTGGTTGCCGAAAAACCAGAATAGAGTAGGCGTAACTTCAAATCAATTACGGATGAAAACAATTTTCTTAACCTGGCTCGTTGCACTGATCACCCACAATTATGGCTGGCAAATTCCCATAGGGGTAAATCCCGGCGGGCCGCCGCAGGCCGGGCAGGTCAAGACCTCAAAAGGGGAGTTGATCCAGGCAGGCAGCGATGTATTATTGTTACTACAAAAAGAGACGAAGATCACCGAATTTTACGTACTGCAAGACGTTTCCAAGCCTGTCAGCGGTTTTGAAAACCAGTATTTTGAACTTACGCCGGGCGAAGATAAGTTGAGCATCGGCTTGGCTGACGGAGTGAACATTTGTATTAAAAACGAAGGTGTGTCGAGTAAAGAGCGGGTCTATTCCCTAACGTATGAAGGGCGCGGGCTGGCGCATTTTAAGTTTACTACAGATGTAGAATACAAGCACTTCGTAGCCCTGCTGCAGGAATACAAAAACTACCAGCAGGTGCTTGGTCAGATTGATTATGAATTGCTGGTTGGCCCGGGCAATGGCGGCTCCGGCAGTCAATCCAATTCCGGTCCTCGCCTTGCTACCAACTGCGAAGGGTGTTCAGGTGGAGGTTACGGCGCAGTGGGGTGCATGGTAACTACGGGCTCTTATAGTTGTTCGGTACAATGCCCTCCTAATTCATGGGCATGTTGTTCAGTAGTCGGAGGATGCCGCTGCTGCAAGTAGAAAAAGCAAGGTTTTCATATTGATGGCCAGGGTCGGGAGCTAAAGTGCTTCCGAACCCTGCGTTTACAAATGGCGTTCTGCGTGGTAGGAAGACCTGACCAGTGGGCCGCTTTCTACGATCTGAAAGCCTTTGGCAAGGCCTACTTCGCGATAATTGGCAAAGATATCGGGGTGCACATATTCTACAATATCGAGGTGCATTTTGGTGGGTTGCAAGTATTGGCCGATGGTCAGCACATCACAGCCGTGGCTTACGAGGTCGTCCATGGTTTGGTATACTTCTTCTGCGGTTTCACCCAATCCCACCATGATACCCGATTTGGTGCGTTTGCCGAAATCTTTGGTGCGCTGTATTTGCTCCAGGCTGCGTTCGTACTTTGCTTGGGGGCGCACTTTGCGATAGAGGCGCTCA
The DNA here is from genome assembly GCA_016787505.1 of Saprospiraceae bacterium. Classification (GTDB taxonomy): domain Bacteria; phylum Bacteroidota; class Bacteroidia; order Chitinophagales; family Saprospiraceae; genus JABWBR01. Next base: position 6,897 of record JAEUUQ010000012.1, read on the forward strand.
ACGGTTTCCATATTATGCGATACCACTTCCTGGCCGGCACTGATCATTCGTTCGAGTGCCCACCAGGTGGCTTTTACGTCGGGAATGAGGGTTTCAATGGTTGTTTCGGGCGAAAGCAATTTCACAGCCTGTACGGTTTGAAACCATATCTCGGCGCCCCGGTCGTTTAGTTCGTCGCGGTTGACAGAAGTAATTACGGCGTGTTTTACGCCCATGAGTTTGATGGCTTCCGCTACACGACGGGGTTCGTCTTCGTCGTATTCGGAGGGGCGTCCTGTTTTTACGGCGCAAAAAGAGCATGAACGCGTACAGGTATTGCCGAGAATCATAAAAGTGGCCGTGCCTTCACCCCAGCATTCGCCCATATTGGGGCAATTTCCGCTTTGGCAAATGGTATGCAACTGGTATTCATCTACCAGGGTGCGAACTTTTTTATAGCTTTCGCCAATAGGCAGTTTTACACGCAACCATTCAGGCCGCCGTGCGCGAGAGGTATTGGATTCTGTAATCGGCAGTTCAATCATCGCTCGAAATATAATATTGCCTGGTCTAACAATTTGATTACCAGCGTTTGCCCAGTTGCAGGTTCAAGTACAGGTTTACAAAAACAGGGCTGTTGTTCACGTTTGGCACTTGGGGCGATTCAACCATAATGGGTACGTCGCGGAAATAAAAGTCGACCATTACCCCTGCTTCGATGGCTTTTACAAATTCATCAAAGGCGCCCCAGTCGAAGTGTACGGCCATTTTGGCATGCCCCCCGGGCAATACCTTGACCTCGCCCAGGCCCTTGCTAAAACCCGAGGCGCCGAAGATACGCGTGATATCCAGAAAAAGATCTTCGTTTGATGCGCTGTATTTTTCGCT
>JAEUUQ010000022.1 GCA_016787505.1 Saprospiraceae bacterium
CCGCCTCCACTCGGCCTCTACGCTCGGCGGAATGCTATTGTGGCTCAACGATCTCGAAAATGCCAAACGCGACTACCAGGGCTGGGGCGAAAACCCCGACGCGGTGAATGTGCTCACCTATCACAAAAGCAAAGGCCTGGAATGGCCCGCGGTGGTCTGCAGCGATCTGGGCGATCAACTCCGCGCCGATCTCTGGGGCGCTGAAATTGTGGCCGACACTGCCACCGTCGACCTCGATAATGTGCTGGAAGGCCGTTGGCTCCGATACTGGGTAAATCCCTACGGCGACGCAAACCTGATTTCCCCCCTCTCGGAACGCCTCGGACAAAGCCTCGAGCAAGCCCTCAAAACCAGGCAATCGCTGCAGGAAGAAGCCCGGCTGCTATACGTGGGTATTACCCGCGCCCGCGATTACCTCATTTTGCCCAGCGCCTATAAACCCACCCGATGGCTCAACCGCGTGTGGCACGACGGCAATGAAGACCTGCCCACCCTCGATCCCCATTCCAGCGAAAGCCCCTGGCATTGGGATGGTTATTTTATTGATAACGAAACCGAAATCTTTCGATATCCGCGCACTTTCCCCTACGCAACTCCGCAGACACCACAAATTTACTACCTGGAACCGCGCCACGGCAGACTACCCCATGCCCCTTTCCAAATCGACCTGCACCGCCGCGATCACGGCGTAAGTTGCCAGGCTTCGCTGCGAGCCACATTTGCCTACGCTTCGCCCCTCCCCTGTGGACAAGTAGTAGAAGCCTACCAGGATGCCAAACTCGTGAAAGCTTTTCTGCATGCCGACCACGACGATTACCCGGCAGAAGAGCGGACGGCCTTAGCGGAAGGTCTGATTCGGAATATGTCGCCCGATACCCCGCTCGACGAAGCTATGCTACTGAAAACCGGTGAGGAGTGGCGGCAATGGCTGCAATCCCGTTTTGCGGCAAGCGGGATATGGCGCAAATACCCCCTGCGGTATTTCCACGGCGCCCAACTATTCGATACCATTGCCGACCTGGTGCTCGAAACTGCCCAAGGGCTCGTACTCATTCAGCACAGCAGCTTTGCCGGCGACGCCAAAGGCCGCGAAAAAAAATCAATGGAGTTGGGGCCCTGGTTAAGTCTTAGCAAGGCCGCCCTCGAAGCGCATTTTCAAAGGCCTGTAGCGCACACCCTGGTGCACTTCGTGTTGGCCTGCAGCCTCACCGAAGTTGATTGCCGGCTCGACCCACCTACCCAGCATCAACCGCAGTTGGAGTTGTTTTCATAAAAAAGCAGCTATTTAGATTAACCGCTTAACCTGGGAATTACAGCCCAAAACCCCTAGCCCCTAAAGGGGAACCACTCTCATAAACGGATTATTCCCGATAGCGGGAAGACTCCCCCTTAAGGGGGCGGGGGGTTAGAAATAGCGACCTTTGCACTTATTTTTGCGTTAAGTTATACCTGCTAAATATGTACTAATAAAAAAAAACGGGCGCCCCACTCGTTGGAGTGAGGCGCCCGCCTGTGTTTTCTCAATGATGGTTAATTTTCCTGTTATTTCATACCTGCGGTGTGGAAGCTCATAGACATGGCCGTGTTATCTTTCGAAGGCATGCCGTGTATCTCTGTTTCAGGGTGGAAAGCATACCAGGCAAACCAGTACATCGTAGCAGAGGGAATGGGTTTGCCTTCTACGTCCGTTACAAAAGCCGTCTGTAGGGCGGCATTAAATTCAATGCGCACAGATTGTCCGTTAAATTCATCGGTGGTGATGCCGCTTTTGCCATTGGGCAACATGGCAAAGGGGTATGCTTTGAAGCGACCGCCTACGGCCACCCCCACGATCTTCTCTTTCAAAGGCAGGCGCTTGTCGGTCTGGCTCACCGGAAACAACAGGCGATTCGACGAAGCCTCGTAGGGAATACAATCGTAGTTGCGCTTATACCCCGTTTCGGTAGTCAACACCTGGGTATCGGGGTATTTCGCTTTCCACTCGCCCCAGCTCACCACAGCAGTAGGCAATAACTCCATTTTGGAACCGGCGGCCTTGCCCGACACGGCTTCACCCGTGATTTGCGACCAGAGCGACTCAGTCTGCTTGTCGTAGTACAACGAGTTGCTGTTGTACACCAATCCAGAGGTACCAAAAGCCAGTTGTTGCTTGTTAATCTGAGACTTATACGCCATAGCGCTGGCACACAAGGGGTTGAATGTAACAGCTACCGGCGTATCGCCAATGCGGTCGTTGACTATCTCGTGATACCCCAGAATACGCGCCGGGTATGCCCTGGCTACCCCGTTCACCACCACGCCGATTACCTCGTCGGCACTGGTCAGAAAATCGGCTTCGGCAGCCGCGGCAAATTTCGGGTGGCTAATCGCCGGAATGCCATCGCGCGGGGGCCCCGCAGGAATCACCTCGTACACCGGAATCGTCAATGACGACATCCGAAAATCATTGTAATAAGACGACTCCACGTATTGCGCCATCATCGGGCTTGAGGCAAATACTATCATCGTCATCAACAGGAAAAAGCGGTTAATAGTGCTCATAGTTAAATTAAATTTAATGTTTAAATTACTGATGTAGTTCAAAAAACACTTCATTTAACTACTAAACCAAAACCGTGCCAAAAATTCTCGGTTGTCGGTTGTCGGTTGTCGGTTGTTCATTATTTTTTTAAACTCACAACCCACAACCCACAACTGACAACCGACAACCCACAACCCCTTCACACCACCTCCTCCAACTGCATCGCCGTCTTCTTACCCAGCAAATGCAGGTCGGAGATACGGTGCATAACCAAAACAGCTGTAACCGCAGTGAGTAGCGGCGCTACAAGCGTTCCCAGCAATGGCACATACATGAGCAACTTGAGCAGTACGCCCAGCCCGAGCGCGACGCCTATATAGTGAGAGGCATATTTGACGCTTTCTTTGATAGTGAGTTTGTATTGCTCGTGGTAATTGTCGAGCACGGCAAAACCCATATAATAGCAATGGATGCCAAAGACCAATACGGGTTCAATATAATTGGCTCTTGAGAAAATATCGAAATAGATGCCTATAACAGCCACAAAAATAGTCTCTGAAATGAGCGACAATGCGCTTACCTTGATCATCCGAACCTGCGCATCGATAAAATCTTTGAGCACGGCGGGGCGGCTTTCGCCCGTAATCACTTCTATGGTGCGGCGAGAAAAATGATACACGATAACCTCCAGCAAAATCAATACGATATATTTGGTACTGTTGGACTGTAACAGATTGAGCGCTTCGCCGGCCACCTGTCCCATAGCCATCCCCATCTGGTTCACCGAAGCAAAGGGCTGCTCCCAATTTACGCGACTGATCCAGCCAAAGATTTTGGAGTACATCTGGAGACCCATGAAAATGGCCACCCCTACTAAAAACTTGGACACCCAGCCATACTGGTCGATGCCGATCCACAACTTATGTTTTATAATAAATCGATAGGATTCGGGATAAGTGCGCAACGTGGTGAAGAGCTGACGCGGGTATTTGAGCAAGATGTGATCCTTGAACAACATGGGTTTGATGTTTTAAATCTTAAAAATAAACCGGCTCCCCGGTATATCAAAAAATGTTTGCTTACCTGCAGGTTTCTAACGGCGAAAGTGTGGTTTTAGCGTATTTTTGGCCGGCTTTGCGATAAGACGCCATCCCCGAACACGGCGTTACAATTTTTCAAATTCTTATTCACAAAAAATTATGGAAGCGCAACTGAGCTTTTACTGGCAAAAAATCAGCACCATGACCCTCGAATACCTCCCCAAGCTGGCATTGGCGGCGGTGGTATTATGGATAGGGCTCCGCGTCATTCGCCAGTTTAGCGCCTGGACCACCGCCGTGCTCGAACGGCACCACGTAAACCCCGATATCAGGCCGTTTTTTGGGTCAATTATCGGCGTTTCGCTTAAAATACTCCTGTTTTTCAGCGTAGCGGGTATCGTAGGTATTGAAACCACTTCTTTTGTAGCTGTGCTGGCCGCTGCCGGCTTTGCCGTGGGTATCGCGCTGCAGGGTAGTCTGGGCAATTTTGCCGCAGGCATCATTATCCTTGTCTTCCGGCCCTATAAAGTCGGCGATCTGATCGAAGTGCAGGAAAACCTGGGGTATGTCGTCGAAATCCAGATATTCAATACCGTCATCTCCACTCTCGACAACCGTACGATTATCATCCCCAATACGACAACCGCCAATGGCGTGGTGACCAACCTCTCCGCCCGAAAATACCTGCGCCTCGATCTGAAGGTCAATATCCCCTATCACGAAGATTTCAACCGCATAGAAACAATTTTACTCGAAGCGCTACAACAAACGCCAAAAGTGCTGGACCAACCCGCGCCTTTTGTCGGCATTGAAAAATTCGACAGCCACTATCTTGTCGTCACCGCCAGGCCCCATGCCAAAACCGAAGATTACTGGGATGTTTATTTCGCGGCTTATCGCAATATTAAACGTGCCTTACACGACAACGGCGTGCAGGTAGCCTATCCCGAAGACGTAACCATGGGCGTAATCGGGAAATAAGCGTTTGTTTGGATTTTCGTAATTGCGCGAAAGCGAGCAAATCCGTTGTCGGTTGTCGGTTATCGGTTATGAGTTATGGGTTGTGAGTTGTCGGTTTTATAATTATCTTGATAGCAGTATTGATTAACGGACAACCCATAACCCATAACCCACAACTCACAACCCACAACCGAATTGGCCGCTTGTAGAAAATTGACGAATGTCCAAACAAGCTCTAAGTTTTTTTAGCTTGTTTCTAGCCCTCAAACAGCGGATGGACAAGGCCAAACGTTGTATTCATATGCCGAAGCCGAATATTAAAGTTTGGGCAATGATAGGAAATTGGGCGGTATCCTCTTATTTTTGACGAAAGTACGCCTGATGGACATCGCAATACAACTGCGCGGCGACGAGAGGGACTTCATCAATGCCTGCATGGCGCAGGAACGATGGGCACAACAACTGTTGTACGAAGAATTCTACAGCAGCATGATGGGTGTTTGTCTGCGCTATGCCAACAATCAGGACGATGCGCTCGATATTTTGCACGAAGGTTTTATAAAAGTCTTTAAACATATCGCAAAATACGAGCCCGGAACT
>JAEUUQ010000080.1 GCA_016787505.1 Saprospiraceae bacterium
GGGGTCGTTGGTTTCAAACAATTGGGCGCCCCAGCGGTCGAAGATGCGCAGGCTGTAATGGTCGAGCGGACAATCGCTCAGCGGCCGGAAATCGTCGTTGATGCCGTCGCTGTTGGGCGAAAAGCCTGTAGGCACGTATACGTCGCAGTATTCGCATTCCCTTATCAAAACCTGGTCGGTCACCTGCTCGCATATGTTTGACACAGCCACGCTGTATATGCCCGGGCTTTTCACGGCAAGCAAGGCGCTTGTAGAACCGTCATTCCAGAAATAATCGGCCAGCGTGCCCGCCGAAGCGTCCAGCGTGATGAATTCGCCCGGACAATAAAAGGTGTCGCGCCCCAATTCGGTGCGGATAGAATCAAGGATGGTCACGGTCACCCCAGCATCAAAATTACCGCAGGCGTGCGTAACGGTCACGGCGTAATCGCCCGACCGGTCGATGAGGTATATGGGGCTGGTGCTGCCGTCTTGCCATTGGTAAGTAGCGCCTTCCACGGTGAGATCGTATTGAATGGTTTGCCAGGGGCACAAAATCGTGTCGTTGCTCAGCGCCAGTTGGGGAGGAGAGATATAATCGACGCGCAGGGTATCTTGTTGCGTTTCACAAGGGGTGGTGACTGTCACGCCATACAAACCCGGACTATCGATGCGAAAAACGGACAGGGTGCTGCCGTTTTGCCATTGGTAGGTTCCGTTGGGGTGCGATACGTCGAGATCCAGCGTTTCCCCATCGCATAATACCTGTCGTGGACCCAGTTCGAGGTTTACCGGCGGGATGTAGTTCACCAGGATTTGGTCCTGCACCGCGCCGCACACATTGGTAATGGTGACGGCATACGCGCCGGCGCTACTGATGGTGTATTGCGGGCTGGTCGATCCGTCCTGCCAGGTATACGAGGCGAAAGGCTGTGCCAGGTCGAAAGGCAGCGTTTCGCCGGTGCAAAGTGTCTGGTCGGCGCCCAGGTTGAGCTGAGGCACGTCGAATAAGGTGACAATCTCCATATCATCCGAACCGCTGCCGCAGGGGGTGGTCACGGTAACGGCATAATTGCCCGCTACGGTCACCGGAAGGGTAGGGTTTGTGCTTCCGTCATCCCAAAAGTAAGTGCTATTGGGCGTAGTGGCGTCTATGGTGAGCACGTCGCCGTTGCACAACAGGGAGGTATCTACGCCGATGTTGATGGCTACGGGGATGGGGGTATTTACGCTAAAAGGAATAGAAGCGCTCACTGCAGGGTTGTCGCACAGGTCAAGTACCTGTGTAGTACCGTTGGTAGTCATTTGCAGCGTAAAATTGCCCATCGAGCTTATGGGGGGCGTTACGGTAAGTAAGAATTCTTTGGCATGGGCATTAGTTCCGCCTATGCAATTGGGACTGAGCAGATTGACCGTATAGGGGCCACCCGGGCCGGTGAGCTGGAAGTTGGCGCTATTAATCGTATTGCACAATATAAATTCGCTAAAAGTAATATCGATCGTATTTTGACCGCATGACTCGGGCGTCATGATCGTGTCAATTTCTGGGGATACCTGGTCAAAAATGCCGAGACCGGTAGAAGGGCTAAAGTCAAGTTTATAGCCAAAAGTTGAGCCTGTCCAGTTAGACACCATTAAAACATAAGTGCGGCCTTCTTCCATGGGAATGAGGTCGTTGAAAGGTGTAAAACCGTTAAATTGGGTAGGCGGATTCGAACCGCAGCCGGCGCCCTGTTCGTCATACGGAGTAGCCCCGGTGGCGCCCGTAGGGCCGTGGCAACCGCCTCCGCCTGAGGCGTTGCAGCTTACCTGCAAATTTTGGTTAGTAAAAATATCCTGGCAAGTAGCATTTGTGATATCAAAAAGCGTCCAGTCGTAGTCGTCATTCGAGTTGTTAGGGGTAATCACAAATCCCAGGTTGCCGTCTTGTGCGGCGGTAAACACGTACCAGATCGAGTTGAGTTCGCCGGCGGTGCAGCTAATATTGGTATTAATTTCATTGGGATAATTGCCGCTGCCCTGGGCCGACACCGATTCGGTATACACGGGCTGGCAAACGGGAATGGCGCCCAGGCAATCCTGGATAGTAGGGGTTTGGCCCATAGTTTGGATGCAGGCAAACAGCAGGGGCAATGCAATAGTAAGAGTACGCTTCATAGTGGGTGGTAATGCTTGGTAATGGATGTGTGGGTGAAAATTACAAATCGTCGCGAAGTTGTTCGAGAAAATGTTTGAGGTGTTGAAAGCGCGATAGCCATTCCTGTTTTTCCTTCTGTCGATCGCGCTGCCGGCGCAATTCCTGCTTGGCGCCTTCGAGTGTAAAGCCGCGTTCTTTAACGAGGTGAAAAATAGTACTGAACTGCTCAATATTCTGAGGTGTAAACTTGCGGTCGCCCTTGCTTCCTTTGTGGGGTTTGAGCAGGTCGAATTCTTTTTCCCAATGCCGGATTAAAGATGGAGATACCTTGAACATTAACGCTATTTCGCTGATGCTGTAATAGCGCTTGAGCTCCTGTTCTTCTTCATCAAAAATGGGAAGTTGCTCCATACAATGGCGTATTTTGGGCTTTTCACAATAGATAAAGGTAAGCATAAAAAATTATTATGCAAACCCAAGGGGAGAAGAGCGTGATGTTGCGGGGAGCAAATAAAAAAATGAGTCATCCCGAACTGACGCCGGAATGACTCATGCCTTGCCGTACAACTACGGGTAGTTGTTAGGCTATGCCGTTGATGTGGCGGGTAAGGCTGCTCTTGAGGTTGTCAGCCTTGTTTTTGTGCCACGTATTATTTTTCGCCAATTTGTCGATCATGCTGATCACTTTGGGCAAATACGTCTCTGCCTCGCTCTTGTCAGTCATGTCGCGGAGCTTCTTGATTGCAGTACGCGCCGTCTTCTTGTAATAACGGTTTGCCGTGCGACGCTTCTCGTTTTGGCGTATTCTTTTTTCTGCTGATCTATGGTTTGCCATAATGTGTACTTTCCAGCTTCTTTAATTGCTTCTTGAATTCGGACTGCAAATATACGGGTTAACTGCAATTTACCAAGTAAATTTCTTAGATTTTTCTGTTGTCAGTTGTCGGTTGTCAGTTTTCTGTTCCAAAAATAGGAAAAAGAACAAATTTAAAGAACCGACAACTGATAACCGACAACCGATAACAGAACCACTGCTTGTCCTAAATTCAGAAAAAAAAACATTACCAGCTCCCATGGATTTGTTGCAATTTTGCATTTTCGCGCAGGTTTTTCGCAAAGAACACCAACAAACAGACTTCACACGTTGTTTTGTTTTAAAAAAACAGCTGAAAACATCCTTTTGACATGGGCGATTTCTCATTTATTGCAAATGCGCATCCGGCATATATCGAATCGTTGTACCAACAATACCAACGCGATCCGGAGCAAATAGAAGCTAGCTGGCGCACTTTTTTTCAGGGTTTCGATTTTGCGCAAAGCGCCAACGGCGTACCGGCCGGCGAGGCAGGCAGTGCGGCCGTAACCAAAGAACTGCAAGTGCTTTCTCTGATAAAAGGTTATCGCGACAGAGCCCACCTGCTCTCCAATACCAACCCGATCCGCAAGCGGCGCGACCGCAAACCTGCGCTGAATTTGGAAGACTACGGCCTCAGTGACGCCGATCTGGATACTAATTTTTTTGTGTCGAAAGAAATAGGCCTCGAAAATGCCACCCTGCAGCAAGTGGTCGACAGGCTCAAAGCAATCTATTGCGGCAGCATCGGCTTTGAATACCACCATATCGGCGACCGCGACAAGCGCCGCTGGCTGCGCGCCCGTATCGAGGCTATTGACCCAGCTCACAGCTACGGCCTATCGCTCGAAAAAAAGCGCCGCATCCTCGAAAAACTCAACGGCGCCGTCATCTTTGAAGAATTTTTACACAAAAAATACGTCGGCCAAAAGCGCTTCTCGCTGGAAGGCGGCGAAACCGCTATCGTAGCCCTCGATGCTATCATCAACCAGGCGGTAGAAGACCAGGTGGAAGAAATCGTGATCGGCATGGCCCACCGCGGCCGCCTCAACGTGCTGGCCAATATCATGGGCAAAACCTATGGCCAGATCTTCAACGAATTTGAGGGTACGGCCGAACCCGACCTTAGCTTCGGCGACGGCGACGTGAAATATCACCTCGGCTTTTCTTCGCAAATTCAAACCCCGCACGGCAAAACGGTACACCTCAAGCTGACGCCCAACCCCTCTCACCTCGAAGCCGTAAATCCGGTGGTGGAAGGTTTTTCGAGGGCTAAAGCCGATATCCTCTACCACAGCGATTTCGATCGCATCCTGCCTATCCTCATCCACGGCGACGCCGCCGTGGCCGGGCAAGGCGTCGTTTACGAAACCGTGCAGATGAGCCAGCTCGAAGGCTATTATACCGGCGGCACGCTTCACCTGGTAATCAACAACCAGATCGGTTTTACTACCGACTTCGACGACGCCCGCTCCTCTACTTATTGCACGGGGCCGGCATCGGTAGTGCAGGCGCCGGTCTTCCACGTCAACGGCGACGACCCCGAGGCCATGCTGTTTGCCGTTGAACTCGCTGTCGACTACCGCCAGCAGTTTAACTCCGACGTCTTCATCGATATGCTGTGCTACCGCCGCCACGGCCACAACGAGGGCGACGACCCGATGTTTACCCAACCCGAAATGTACAAGATTATCGCCGGCCACCCCAATCCGCGCGAGTTATACTCCAAAACCCTCATCGACCGCGGCGACCTCGACCAGAAACTCGCCGAAGAAATGGAACTCTCGTTCTGGGGGCACCTCCAGGAACGCCTCGACCTGGTGCGCGAAACGCCCCTGCCTTATGTATACCAGGAGCCCGAACAAGCCTGGCGAAAACTCAAAAAGCAGGCCGATCCCAAAGAATTCGACCACTCGCCGGTTACGGGCCTCGAAACAAAAACGCTGGAACGCATCCTGAAACACCTGGCTTCCGTGCCCGATGGCTTCACCCCGCTGCCCAAAGCCAGCCGCGTATTAGCCAGTATGCACAAGCTGCTCAACGACAACAAACTCGACTGGTCGCTGGGCGAAATGGCGGCATACGGCTCTATCCTCCTCGAAGGCAAAGACGTGCGTATGAGCGGCCAAGACGTAAAACGGGGCACTTTCTCGCACCGGCATGCCGTGGTGTATTCGGCAGAAACCTACCAACCTTACAACCGCCTCAACAGCCTGAGCAAAGGCCAGGGGAAATTCCGGATATACAACTCGCTGTTGTCAGAATTTGCGGTGCTGGGCTTCGAATACGGCTATTCACTGGCCACACCCGACGCGCTGGTGTTGTGGGAAGCCCAGTTTGGCGACTTCTACAACGGCGCCCAGACTATTGTAGACCAATTTATTTTTGCCGGCGAAAGCAAGTGGCAACGCATGAGCGGCCTGGTGATGCTACTTCCCCACGGCTACGAAGGCCAGGGCCCCGAGCACTCCAGCGCCCGCCTTGAGCGCTTTTTGCAGAACTGCGCCGAATACAACGTGACGGTGGCCAACGTAAGCACGCCGGCCAACCTCTTCCACCTTCTGCGCCGCCAACTCGCCCGTCCCTTCCGCAAACCACTGATCGTGATGTCGCCCAAATCACTGCTGCGACACCCGAAATGCGTGTCACCAGTGGAGAATTTTACCGGCGATACCCGCTTCCAGGAAGTGATCGACGACGAAAGTGTTAATCCCCGCAGCGCAAGCAAGGTGAAACGCCTGCTGCTCTGCTCCGGCAAAATATACTACGATCTGCTCGACCGCAAAATCAACGAAAAACGCGACGACGTGGCTATCGTGCGCGTAGAACAACTCTACCCGCTGCCCGAAAAGCAGATTAAACAAATATTGAATAAATACAAAAATGCCAAAGTCTGCTGGGTTCAGGAAGAACCCCGCAATATGGGCGCCTGGCA
>JAEUUQ010000095.1 GCA_016787505.1 Saprospiraceae bacterium
GAGGATGATATACACGTTGTCGAGGCGGGCCATGAGCAGGCAGGGGATCAGGATAGCCATGATGATAATCACGCCGCCCATCGTGGGGGTGCCTTCTTTCTGCTTTTGGCCGTGCAGGCCGAGGTCGCGCACGTTTTCGCCTATTTGCAGGCGGCGCATATAGTTAATGATTCGCCCCCCGAAAAGCATAGAAATAATGAGAGAGAGAATCGTAGCTACGCCTGCCCGAAACGTGACGTATTGGAACAAACCCGAACCCGGTATTTTTCCGAAAATTGAATTGAGCCATTCTATAAGTTCAATCAGCATAATCGTGCTTTTTTAAAGCGCTAAATATAGCAAATCAACCGGGTTGAGAAGGTTCTGTCAATAGTTCGTTTTTCAATATCTCTTTGTCGTCGAATGGGTATTTCACGCCGTTAATCTCCTGGTATTTTTCATGGCCTTTGCCGGCCACCAAAATGATATCTCCATTTACAGCCATTCTGCAGGCCGTTTGGATAGCGGTACGCCGGTCTACCAAAGTCAGTGTTTTGCGGCCGGCATCAGCGGGAATGCCGGCTTGCATATCGGCAAGGATCTGCTCCGGCTGTTCCGTTCTCGGATTGTCGGAGGTCAGAATAACCTGGTCGCTGAGTTGGCAGGCCACCTTGGCCATTTCGGGCCGTTTGGCGCGGTCGCGATCGCCGCCGCATCCTACCACCGTAATAATCCTCGCTTTGCCTTTGCGCAGCCGGCCGATGGTGTCCAGCACTTTTTCGAGCGCATCGGGCGTGTGGGCGTAATCGACGATAGCAGAGATATTACTACCGGGGTCGATCAGGTAGTCGAAGCGGCCTTCGGCAGCGCGCAGCTGACTGAGCGCTACCAGGGTTTCGGTGCTATCCTGGCCCAACAAAGTAGCGGCGGCATATACTGCCAGCAGGTTGTAGGCATTAAATTCCCCAATCAGACGGGCGTGAACTTGCTGACCGTTAATACTGAGGTGCAATCCGCCAATGCCGTTGTCGAGCACCCTGGCTCTGAAATCAGCCATCGCGTGCAGACTGTAGCGATAAACGCCGGCAGCGGTATTCTGCACCATCACTTCTCCACGTTTGTCATCAATATTGATCAGTGCAAATGCCGTCCTGGGCAATATGTCAAAGAACCTTTTTTTGGCCGTTATATAGGCCTGAAACGTTTTATGATAATCTAAATGATCATGCGTAATATTCGTAAAAATGGCGCCGGCAAAGTCTAACGCATCAATACGTCGTTGGTCGGCAGCATGCGAGCTCACCTCCATAAAGGCGAAGTCGCAACCCGCATCGGCCATATCGGCCAGCAGACTGTTGATACTCAGTGCGTCGGGCGTAGTATGGGTAGCGGGCAGTACCGTATCTCCTATTTTATTTTCAATAGTCGACAGCAAACCTGCCTTATAACCCAGCGACCGAAACAGCTCGTATAGCAGGGTGGCGGTCGTTGTTTTGCCATTGGTGCCGGTAACGCCCACCAGGCGGAGTCGCCGGGAAGGAAAACCGTACCAGTTGGCTGCCATATGTGCCAAAGCCGAAGCGCTGTCACTGACCTGAATATACGTCACCTCCGGGTTTAACTCGGCAGGAAGCTCTTCGGCAATGACTGCCACGGCGCCCTGGCCGACCGCCTTTTCGATAAAGGCATGGCCGTCCACATGGGTACCCCGTACTGCTACAAAAGCGCCATTTTCAATAACCTGACGGGAATCAAAATCGATTCGACTAATTTTCCTGTTCAGGTCTCCTTTCACTTCTTTTAGCGAAAGGTTTTGAATGATTGCCTGTAAAAGCATGTGTCCTGCTGTGCTACTTATGGTGTAACTCTTCTCAATTCAGCCTGATAGAGACCGTCTGCCCTCTGGCTCTTGTGCCGGGCATAATAGATTGGGTGACCACCTTACCTACCCCGGTAATGCGGACGCGCAGCCCACGGTTTTCGAGTGCGTAGAGGGCGTCTCTCAGTCCCATGCCTATTACGCTGGGTACTTTGTCTTCGGGTAATCTTCTATTATCAATAATCAGACTGTCGGATTGCGCCATGATGACGGCCATTTCCCCGTCTGCACTGCCGAAATAGGGCAATTCCAGGAAATTAAGTACGTTCAGCAATTCCTTTGAATTGCCTGCATGGCCCCCCGGCAGGTTGGCGCCGGCCAATACGGGGCGAGGCCCGTTGTTGAGGGGGTCGTGCAATTCAATAATCGAATAATAGCACTTATCGGCAATTTCACGGAATACGGGCCCTGCCACGTCACTGCCATAAATTCCGTGTTGGCGCGGGCGATTAATCATGACAATGCAGGAGTACATCGGCGCTTCAGCAGGGAAATACCCCACGAAAGAAGCCTGATACCCCCCTATCGAATTGGCGCCGCCTTTGCGACGCCGGTAATTGAGCTGTGCGGTGCCCGTTTTGCCGGCAAACCGGTATTGATCGGTAGCCAGTTTATAGGCCGTACCACGTGACACTACGCCTTCCAGCAGCTCTTTGGCTTTTTGTATAGTGCGTTTTGAGGCAATCCGGCGTTTGATCACGGTAGGCTTAAACGCCTGCTGGGTGTGTCCGAACCGCCTGATCTCTTCTACCAGCATAGGTTTCATCATCTCGCCGTTATTGGCTACTGCGTTATAAAATGTGAGCAGTTGCAAAGGCGTAATACGAGATTCATAACCTATCGACATCCAGGGCAGCGTAGTGCCGCTCCAGGAATCTTTTTCGCTGTATGCTTCTTTAATATAAGGTGAAGCTTCACCTTCTATATCAATACCTGTGGGTAAATGCAGGTTAAACTCTTTCATATGCGCGATATAACGCGCGGCGCCTTCGTTGTTGTTGAGGGCGTTGCGTTCGCCGTAGGCTTTGGTCACCAGTTTGGAAATGCCTACGTTGGAAGACATTTCAAAAGCTTTGCGGACAGTAATCGTATCGAGTTCCTTGCTTTCAGGCGATGAGTCTTCCAGAATATCCTCATAATACTGCGTGACGCCGTGTTCAATAGACACCGAATCTTCCAGGTTTATCATATTGTCTTCCAGCAACGCCATCATTGAGGCCAGTTTGAACGTAGAACCGGGTTCGGTGGCATAGCCTACCGCGTAATTGTAGGTTTCGAACCAGCCCTCCTCATTTTTCCCCAGGTTGGCGATAGCGCGAATAGCGCCTGTTTTTACCTCCATCACCACTGCGGTGCCCCAGTCGGCATTGTGGTATTGCAGGGCGCGAAGCAGGGCGTTTTCGGTAATATCCTGGATATTGACATCGATAGTAGTGACGATATCGTCGCCGCTTTTGGGTTCAATAGAGGTGAGG
>JAEUUQ010000103.1 GCA_016787505.1 Saprospiraceae bacterium
AAAAATGCATATTCAAAAAGTAATGAATTACACCAACGGCAATAAAACCGAAGCCGCCCGCCTTTTAAATATTGCGCTTACTACGCTATACCGGAAACTGGACGAATACCGGATCCGGTAACCCTATCAAAACGATAGGGGCATGCTATCATAATGATAGTGTAAAACTCCCCCTTAAGTCGGACTTGACGTTATTCGGCGGGGCTCTCAGCCTCCTGTGCCAAACTGGAACGGTAGTTGAACTATTCATTTTGAACAAAAACAAAATGGATATGACAACCGCAATCCTCCTTACAGTAAGTTTAATGTGCTTTCAGTTTTTTTTCCGCTCCATTTTCTGGTTTGCAAAAAACTTACACAGATGAGTGCATTATTCGTCCTGGCCATAGTCGTATTCGGCTATATGTGCTACGTATTGGTTAGACCCGAAAAATTTTAATAAAACCTCTCAAGATGTACACAGAAATATTAGGATTGGTCCTGATGTATGGACTGGTCATATTATCGGCTATACCGTTAGGGCGCTACATCGGAAAAGTATTCAGCTACGAGTCTACCTGGCTCGATCGCATTTTCGATCCGCTCGACCGACTTATTTTTCGATTAAGCGGGATCGACGCAAAAAAAGAAATGACCTGGCAGCAACACTTGGTAGCGATGCTGGTCGTCAATTGCTGTTGGTTAGTCCTTGCATTTATTGTACTCACCAATATGGGGTGGCTACCGCTTAACCCCGATGGTAATCCCTCGATGTCGGGAGATTTAGCATTTAATACGGCTGTGAGTTTTGTCACCAACACCAACTTGCAGCACTATTCGGGAGAAACCGGATTATCGTATTTGGGGCAGCTGACCTTAATGTTATGGCAATTTATCAGCGCAGCTACGGGTATCGCCATTTGTGCGGTTGTTTTTGTGGCGATGAAAGAAAAAACAAGTGACAAGCTCGGCAATTTCTATAGCTTTTTTGTCAGAAGCGCTACGCGAATCTTACTTCCGCTTGCTTTTATCGTAGCCGTATTGCTTGTTTTCAACGGCGTGCCGATGACATTTGAAGGAAAAGCTGAAATGATTACCCTTCAGGGCGATTCGGTGCAAGTAAGCCGTGGCCCTGCGGCCGCGTTTGTAGCCATCAAACAACTGGGCACCAACGGCGGCGGATTTTTTGGGGTCAACTCCGCGCATCCGTTCGAAAACCCCAATTATTTCACCAATATCGTAGAAACCTGTTGCATCTTCCTGATCCCTATTGCAATGATATTCGCCTTCGGCTACGTGCTCAAAAGGCGGAAACTCGCCTGGATCATATTTGGGGTAATGACCCTTGGGTTTTTGCTGTTGCTTATTCCATCTGTGATCAGTGAAATAAACGGCAACCCTGCCATCTCACAAATGGGTATCGGGCAACAGTCGGGCAGCATGGAGGGAAAAGAGGTACGCTTCGGGGCAGCCGCATCGGCTTACTGGGCCATCAACACCACCTGTACCAGCAATGGTTCTGTCAACGCCATGCACGATAGCATGACGCCGCTCACCGGCATGTTTGCCCTACTCGGCATGATGGTCAACAGCTTTTACGGCGGTGTGGGGGTAGGTTTTTTAAACTTCTACATTTTCATCATCCTCGCGGTATTTATCAGTGGGTTGATGGTAGGCAGGACGCCTGAATTCCTGGGAAAAAAAATAGAAGCCGGCGAAATGAAAATCGCCATGATCATTGCCTTGCTGCACCCCTTGCTCATCCTGGCCGGCACGGCCTTGTCGAGTTATCTGTATGCCGGAAACCCAACCCTATACGCGGGATGGCTGGCCAATCCGGGATATCACGGTTTCAGCGAAATGCTTTACGAGTTCACTTCGGCTTCTGCCAACAACGGCAGTGGATTTGAAGGTTTGGGCGACAATACGCCGTTTTGGAATATAGCCTGCGGGCTGGTCATGTTATTTGCCCGGTATCTGCCTATCATCGGCCCTGTAGCCATTGCAGGTCATCTGGCAAGCAAAAAATACATACCGGAAGGCGCGGGTACGCTTCAAACTGACACGCCCACTTTTGGGGTCATGGTATTTGCCGTTATCGCCATAGTAGCCGCCCTGGCCTTTTTCCCTGCACTAACGCTTGGCCCCTTGGCCGAGTATTTTTCTATCTATTAATTCGAAACAACGATGAAATCCAAACATAATAAATCCTTGTTCCAAAGGGAGTTGGTCATACAAGCGCTCCGACAATCTTTCGTCAAACTCGATCCCCGGAAGATGTTTCGCAATCCGGTTATGTTTACCGTTGAAATCGGTACAGCCGTGATGTTAGTAGTAAACCTATGGGTAGCAAGCGGAGAAAAATCACAAGGCAGCTTAGCCTATAATTTTGTCATTTTTTCCCTGCTTTTGCTCACCTTATTGTTTGCCAATTTTGCCGAAGCCATTGCCGAAGCCAGGGGCAAAGCCCAAGCCGATTCGCTTCGCAAGACGCGAGAGGAAACGCCCGCCAGGCTGGAAAACGGTACGCTGGTTAGTTCCAGTATCTTAAAAAAGGGTGATATTTTTATTTGTGAAACCGGGGATGTTATACCCAGTGACGGCGAAATCATAGAAGGTTTAGCCACCATCGACGAAAGTGCGATTACGGGCGAAAGCGCGCCGGTGATCCGGGAAGCCGGCGGCGACAAAAGCGCCGTAACCGGGGGCACCAAAGTGCTGAGCGATAAAATAAAAGTACTCGTGACCACCCAGCCTGGCGAGAGTTTTCTGGATAAAATGATTGCCCTGGTGGAAGGCGCCAACCGGCAAAAAACGCCCAACGAAATAGCATTGACCATTTTACTGGCGGGGTTTACGCTTGTATTTATTATCGTAACCGTAACCTTAAAGCCATTTGCAGATTATGCCAACGCTCCCATCACCATTGCCGCATTTATCTCTCTTTTTGTATGTTTAATACCCACTACTATTGGCGGGTTATTATCTGCAATAGGCATTGCAGGCATGGACAGGGCCTTGCGGGCAAACATCATCGCCAAGTCGGGCAAAGCGGTAGAAACCGCCGGCGACATAGATGTATTGTTGCTCGATAAAACGGGCACGATCACCATTGGAAACCGGAAGGCCACCCATTTTTATCCTGCCGACGGCATCGATGAAAAATATTTTATCACTTGCGCCGTATTGAGTTCAATGTCAGACGATACCCCGGAAGGGAAATCGATCATCGAACTGGCGGGCGTTGATCCCGCCACTTTCCAGGTGCAAAAACCCATTTTCATCAAATTCACCGCCGAAACCCGCAGTTCGGGCATCGATTTTGACGGCCGGCGCATACGCAAAGGCGCCAGCGACGCCATAGCGCTTATGGCGACAAATGCAGGCAACCCAATCCCCCCCGACACCGCGCAGAAGGTACAATTCATCTCCAGCAATGGCGGTACGCCGCTCGTAGTAGCTGAAAACGACAAAATAATCGGTGTAATCGAGTTGCAGGATATCATCAAACCCAACATCCACGAGCGCTTTGAAAGATTGCGCAAAATGGGGGTCAAAACCGTAATGGTGACGGGCGATAATCCGCTCACGGCCAAATACATCGCCGAAAAAGCCGGCGTAGACGACTACATCGCCGAAGCAAAGCCGGAAGACAAGCTGGATTATATCCGCAAAGAACAGCAGACCGGCAAATTGGTAGCCATGATGGGCGACGGCACTAATGATGCGCCCGCGCTGGCTCAAGCCGATGTAGGCGTGGCTATGAACAGCGGCACCCAGGCAGCCAAAGAGGCGGGCAACATGGTAGACCTCGACAATGACCCCACCAAACTGATCGAAATCGTAGAAATAGGCAAACAATTGCTCATGACGAGGGGTACGCTGACCACGTTCAGCATCGCAAACGACGTAGCCAAGTATTTTGCCATTATTCCCGCTTTGTTTATTACCGCCATCCCGTCTTTGCAGGCGTTGAATATTATGAATCTGCACAGTCCTGAAAGCGCGATTCTTTCTGCCGTGATATTTAACGCCCTCATTATTCCGCTGCTCATACCGCTGGCGCTCCGGGGAGTGGCGTACAAACCGATAGGGGCAAGCGCCCTGTTGCGCCGCAACCTGTTAATTTACGGACTTGGCGGCGTGATTGTGCCTTTTGTGGGGATTAAGCTTATTGATATATTAGTTTCTTTTTTATTTTAAATCGTAACTAATGAAAACGAATTTTCTTCCAGCTATCAAGCTGACCATACTTTGTGCCATTTTATTTTCCGGCATTTACACCTGTGCGATATGGGGCATCGCTCAACTAAGCCCAAAACACGGCAAAGGAGAAATTATTGAGATCGGACAAGCATTTACTTCCGATCGTTACTTTTGGTCGAGGCCTTCGGCAGCGGGATACAATGCGGCGGGATCGGCGGGTAGTAACAAAGGGCCTTCCAATCCGGAATATCTGGCGGAAGTACAGGCCCGGATTGATACC
>JAEUUQ010000112.1 GCA_016787505.1 Saprospiraceae bacterium
TCTTAAAATACGACCTCCAGATAGCCGTTGGAGGCTACCACCGCATATTCACCGGCTGGAATCGTCATTTGAACGCCCTGCTGCCCCAGCGCTGTCAGTACTTCTTCGGGCACTTGAAACGGCTCGGGCACTTCAAAATAACCGGAGCCGAACTGCTCTTCCATCGTATTGGACGTCATCGAGGCGCTTTCCAGGGAAAGCACCAGCTTACCCCAGTTATTTAGCCAGACTTCTCCCCTGCCCTGTCCTTCCTGTACGATATAATTGGAGCCGGCGGCGTCTAATTGCATACGGCAGGGGCCGGTGCCAAAACACCCGGCCCGCGACCCGTATTCCAACACGACGCCTTGCGTCACCGCTGCGGCAGGTTGAAACCGGCCCGCGAATAAACTGCCAAAAGCAACAACGAGTAATAGCGAAACAGTCAGATAAAAAGTTTTCATAGCTTTATTTTTAGTGATCGTAATTGTTTAGTAGGGTTTAGTAGGGTTTAGTAGGGTTTAGTAGGGTAAAATAACTAAACTCTACTAAACTGCCGAAGGCACTAAACCCTACTAAACTGCCGAAGGCACTAAACCCTACTAAACTGCCGAAGGCACTAAACTCTACTAAACTGCCGAAGGCACTAAACTCTACTAAACTGCCGAAGGCACTAAACCCTACTAAACTGCCGAAGGCACTAAACAGTTACTAATGATCAATCACTTCAGCACGGCAGAGGCTATCCAGGCTTTGTTACCCACATACACGCCTAGCAGTTTCAACTCGTCGCGCTCGGAAGAGGCAAACAGGCGGCAATAGCTGAGTTTTCCGTGGCTGCCATCCGCCGGATCGCCAACGTATTGCACAGTGTGGCCGCCGCCTTGCTGGTCGAGTGTGTGCAGATAAAAATGACCGTCTTCCCTTACCAGGGCGTACAACTTGTCACCCCAAGCCTCCAACTGCACGATTTGTTTGCTTA
Source organism: Saprospiraceae bacterium (assembly GCA_016787505.1). Taxonomy (GTDB): domain Bacteria; phylum Bacteroidota; class Bacteroidia; order Chitinophagales; family Saprospiraceae; genus JABWBR01. The sequence continues at coordinate 962 of JAEUUQ010000112.1, forward strand.
GTTGGGACTCCAATGCCTGCAAATAAGGCAACTCTTTACCCTCAGCAGGCCGGTTCAATTCGTAATAAGCTTGTGCATTGTATAGCGTATCGGTCTTTTCTCCCTGGTATACCATCGTTGTGGCGGCCTTATTTTCCGGCCCTACGGGCAAAAATTTCCCGGCGGAAAACAAGCTGAGGGTGTGTTCCAACTGGAAGCCGGCACGCTCCGATTGCCGGAAGACCTGGATTTGCCCCGACCTTCCGTCGGTGAGCCAAAGCTTGTCGCGCGACTGTGCCGCCACGGCATGAGAGAAGTAATACCCCGCATGAAGTTGTTTGTATAGCGCAGGCAAAGCGCCGATTGTAGATATAAACTGCCCGTCACGGCTGTACAAGGCGGCAAGCGGCGCCTGCTCGTAAAAACTATCCAAAAAAGGATTTACCGAGGGATCCGTATACTGGCTCAACTGCCCCGTACCCACTGCGGGCCAACCTTTTACCACCGGGATCAGTGTAAATTCGGGCAAAAAAACGGCCTTTTTGTGGTGCAACACATAACCGGGCGTAGGCATTTCGGCGATGGTGTCGATCGAGGCTACTTCATTATTGAACCGCTTGCGGATGAAGGCTATCTTATTATAATAGGCAATCGAAGTATCCGGTTCGTAAAACACCTCCGGCAGCGATGTGCTGATGCATACGCAATCGTCGCAGTCGGGAGTAGGATAAATATCCAGATAGATAACATTTAAAATATTGGACTTTTCCAGAAACATGTAAATCTCGTCCTGTATATCGGGGCTCACGTATTTTTTCTTTTCTTCCGCCGAGGGCGACAATGTACCTACAAAGTTGCCCCTGGTATCGTACACAAATGGTTTTTGGGCAATATCGTCGAGGAATATCCAGTGCTTTTCGTCTTTTGACATCACCAGTTTTAATGGCTGCGAATAGGGTTGCCTGTCGTCTTCCACCAGTGCGGTAAAAATGTCAAACGGCAGCTTTGGTTCCTTAACTTCAAAAGCCTGGATGCCCATCGAAACGTTTTTTGTCAGTGATCTTTGTACGGGTATTTCGGGGGTGTGGTCGTTTATCAGTTCATCAGCCAGTGATTGATTGAGGCTGATACCGAGCAGAGGCAAGGCCCGCAGCAATTGTCCGCTGCTCAAGTCTATTTTCAGGCAAAAAGGAATACTGGTTCTGCCTGCGCTATAGTTAAACTGTTCGGCAAAACGGGCTGTCGTATCAATCAATAAGTAATCGATAGAAAAATTGCGCTCCTGTACGAAGTTGAATACCGGTTTTTTGCGCGGATAATCTACCACCATCACAATACGGGACTGCGGGTCCGCTTTTTTGAGCATACCGATCAGCGGGTTGATCAAGCCTTCGCAGCGGGGACAGACCATTGGTTTGATATGAAAAATGTAGGCTTCGCCGGTGCGTAGTTGTTCATCTTTGGCCAATACTGCTTTTACCTCGCTTTCGCTGCCCGCTATTTGCTGCATGGAATAGAGCAAATCCTGCGACCACGCCGGCGCAAGCGAAAGACATAATACAAGCATTAAACCCAAGCGAAAACCGTTCCAGGGGCCGCTTATATGTGGCCCAGCGTTGATCACATGCTCCATGATATTAGTTTTAGTAATGAAAAAAGCAGCGCCTGGCGCCATCAATCAGGCAATCAGGCGCTGCAATACCGGTATAACCCAATTATTCGATAATTCTAAACTTGAAGGATCGGCCGTTCAATTCGTTACTATCGTAGTTGTCGTTGTCGATCTTAGTAGCGGATGAACTTCGCGCTACGCTCACCAGTTGAATTTGATTATAATGGGCGACCTCGCTGCCCCTGTTATAAACCCGGAGCGAAACGGCTTCGTCCACCTCGATGGGGCCGCCACCTGGAGGCGGCGCAACCATGCCGAGCCAGTAGCCGAGCAAATCCCATAGACTACCTTCCACGACGGCACACACGTCTCTCGAGCTTTCGGGGCAAATATCGGGTTCTCCCCCACCGGATTGAACGATGCCGCCACTGCCTTTAATTTTTATCTTAATGGCGTAGGCTTCGTTGGAGCTCACCAGGCACATCAGCATGGTGGCGAACAGAAAAAAGGCGAACTTTTTCATGTCAGGGCGTTTTTAATTACTGAAGAAATACGAATGAAACATTTTTCCCGTTGGCCTCGAAACCGTCGCGCAAGTCATTTTTGGTAGCGGTTCCCGATACAAAGCGGATTCTGCTCAGGGAGCCGCGCAGGTCCAAAACGCCTTCCAACCCGTCGAGCTCAAGATCGCCGCCACCGCCAGGGGCCACCGTGGCCTGCACTACTACATTAGCACAAACAGCAGTGGAGGTTTGCGGGCATACCTTCTGGGTGTCGCCGCTGGAAACGATTCCGCCTGAGCCATACAGCGTGATTTTGATGTCGCCGACTTTAGGCTGTGCCGGGTCGTTCGACATGGCATACATAGAAGTTCCTACTGTGAGGAAAAATGCAAAAAGCGTCAAAAGCAAAGTTTTCATAGCAAAACTGTTTTTAGTGAAATAATAAGTACAAGGCAAAGATGAGGGCGTCCCGGTTTCAAAACCAGGACAAAAAATAGCTTTTTGACCAGGTCAAATTTTTCAAATTAGAAAATTTCACATTTATCCCTGAATCAAATCGCCGGATACTATTTCTGTGTATTCTTTTTGGGTGTCAGGTGAAAGGCTGTTCCACTCTTCAGGAGAATTTAGCAGGCCGAGGGCCATCAACAGAGAGATAATCAAGGTAATCATAGCTTTGTATTTTGTGAATTAATGAATTTCGATACACAAAGCTATCGCCGACAAAAATGCTAGTCACGGCCATTACCACTGCTTATGACCCCATCAAATTTTAACTTTTAGCGTATATAATTTCATAAATAATATTACCTTGCCTCCCGTGTTTTGTCCGTGAATAGTGTCGTTCACCACATAAATTTCCAGTAACCATCATTCACCCGACCGGATTACTAACAAACCGTCGTTGTCTCTTTTTCCATATCATTTATGTATGGGATGAATAGTTATGGTTTGCATGAGACATCGGCATCATGCGGAAAATTGCCGGTTATGCAGCGCAGCAAAGACCTACAAGATTTGAAGGAGCTTGTATACATTCTCAATCGCTACAAGGTTCGACATATTGAAGTAATTACGAATACGCCGGGGGCCGGGGTACAGTCGTCGCGTTACAGAAAGTTCTACGATGCGCTATTGTCCCAGGGCTGGGAATCAGAAGAAGAAGCGGCGGCATGGTTGGGTTACAGCGCTTCCGACAAGCAGTACAAACGCTTCAGAAATGAATTCAAAAAAAGGCTGTACAACACTACTTTATTCATCGATACCAACCAGCCCGAATTCAGCGACCCGCAAAGGGCATACTACCACTGCTGGCAGGAAGTAGCCGTATTAAAAACACTGGTAGGCCGCGGCACTACGATTAATGCAATGACCCTGGCCCGGCAACTGCTGGAAGTAGCCCAGAAATACGAGATCACCGAAATCGCACTGGAATGCGCCCGGCACCTCCGCCAATACTACGCCGTAAAAGACGGCAATGACGCCATTTTCCAACAATACAGCAAGTTGACTACTTACTACATGGATATCTACCAGGCTGAATTGCTGGCCAGTGATTGTTACGAGCAGATTATCATTATGTATACCCGCTCAAAAGCCGGCCGAAGAGAAAACGGGTTATTGGCTAAAAGCTATTTACAAAAACTGGCGCCTTTTTTGGAACGCTACGAATCGCACAATCTGGTGGTATATTCGAGCATGATCGGCATTTTTGAGCGCATGTGCGTATTTGATTGGGCCGGCACAATAGAACTTTGCAAGTCGGCTCTCGCCAAATTGAGCAACCGCCCTTCTATTTCACCCAACGTAATGAGCTCTTTTTTACACCAAATGACGGTGTGCCACACGATGCTCGGCCAGTATCAACAGGCCCACGACACCGCCATGGAAAGCCTCGGCAAAGCTATTGAGGGTTCTCACAATTGGTATAAAAGCCTCGAGGTTTTGCTGGCCAATGCCCTGCACGCCGGCGATTATGCCCTGGCCTGGCAAACTTACCGCACCGCCGCCGGACACGCACAATTCCAACGGCTTAGCGACCCCGTACGCGAACCATGGAATCTATACCGCGCCTACCTGGCCCTGGCTATCAAACTGCATCTGCTGGAGGTGTCTCCGCGCGAAAAAGGCGACCTGGCCCGCTTTCGGCTGGGCCGCTTTCTCAATGAAGTGCCGATTTTTAGCCGTGACAAACGCGGCATGAATATCCCCGTGTTGATCGCTCAGATTTTGTTCCTGCTGCTCGAACGCCGCTTTGACGAGGTGGAAGAACGCCTCGAAGGGCTGCGGAAGTACAAGTCGCGCCACTTCTCTGAAGATGGCGAACACTTTCGCACCGACTGCTTTTTTCGTCTGCTGTACCTTTTGTTAAAATGCGATTTTCAGGCGCCGAAAATGAAAGCTAAAGCCGCCCCCCTGCTCGCCCAAATGGCCAAAGTGGGCATCAATCTGGCCGACCAAACCCACGAACTCGAAATTATTCCCTACGAAAAACAATGGGAATGGGTGATGCTGGCGCTGCAACCGGCAAAACTCACGGCACAGCCAGCTCCAAAATCGCTTGCCGCACCATTTCGTAATCGGTAAAAGGCAAAAAATGGTTTTTGTCGGGCAATTCTACCATCTTGAGCAAATGAACCGGAATGTGCCGCCTGCTGAAATCGATATTTGCTTTCGGCGCCAGCCAGTCTTTGTACCCATGTAAATGCACAACCGGCGTCTGCAATTGCGACCAGTCGCCCACCATCTGCCGCAATTCCCCCACATGCGTCAGTTTTTCATCGCCGGCCACCCGGTTGGCGCCCGACAACAACCACCGCGTGGCGCGCCAGCGCGCAAAGTGGGCAAACCAAAAGACCGGTTCGCTGTCGGGGTCGTTTACCGGCGCCAGCATGAGCAAGCCGCCGATGCGATCGGGCCGCATCACCGCACACTTGGCAATTACCGGCCCACCGTACGAATGCCCCACCAGGTATACCGTATCAGCCCCGTATTGATCCATGACAAACTGCACCATCTCGGCCTGTCCCGCGATGGAAGTCTCCGCTTTGCCATAATTGGAATACCCGTAGCCCAGCCTGTCGACCGACACGAGGCAGGCCCCCTGTAAGAGCGTACTATCAGCCAGATAGCTGTGGAAGTTGTCTGACGACCCCGGCGCACCGTGCACAAACAGGATGAGTTTGCCGGCGCTTGTATCTCCCGTCTCCAGGTATCTCACGGTGTGCCCCTTATACGGCTTATGTTGTATCCTTACAGCCACCTGCCTTTTGTCAAAATATTGATTTACAGCAGCATCGGAAGTGCGAAAGTCCATGCGAATGAAAAATATTAATGCGGTGAGGAATAGGGCGCCCAATACCCAGGCAGCTATCCGAAAAAAGCGACGCCACCGGTGACTTGAAGGTTTTTTGCTCATTGAATGACGAATTACGAATTACGAATTACGAATTTTTTATTAATTAATCAATTGATAATTAGATAATTAGAACCATTCGTAATTCCTAATTCGTAATTCCTAATTCCTAATTACCCTGCCCTCAACAAATCAGCTCACTAGCTCCAAAAACTCTTGTTCTGTCAAAATCTGCACCGTGCCCAGCTCGCGGGCCTTCTTGAGCTTAGAGCCGGCGTCTTCGCCCACCACCAGGATATCCAGTTTAGAGCTCACGGCGCTCAGATTTTTGGCGCCGGCGGCTTCGGCTTTTTCCTGGGCTTCCTTGCGACTCATTTTTTGCAGCGAACCGGTAAACAGGATAGTTTTGCCGTGTAGCGGCGCCGATGCGTCGGCGGCTTTGGGGCGGTCTTCGTCGGTCTGGCGCAGGTTGACGCCCAGCGTTTCCAGGGTTTCGAGCATCTCGACATTGCGGGCATTGTGGAAAAAAGCGCTCAGGTTTTCAGCCACCACCGGGCCGATGTCTTTGATATGCAGGTAATCGTCGACCGTCCAGTTGCGCAAATCGAGCAGGTGGTTGATTTCGGCGGCGATGAGCTTGGATACCTTTTTGCCCACGTGGTGGATACTCAGACTGTGCAGCAGCCGGTGCAGCGGGTTTTGCCTGGCTTTGTCGACAGATTCGCGCAGGTTTCTGGCCGATTTTTCTCCAAAACCTTCCAGTTGCGCAATACGGTCGTAGTCGAGGCGGTACACATCGGCGATATTGCGCAGCCAGCCGAGTTCGTAAAAACGCCGGATAATGCTTTCGCCGAGGCCCTCGATATCCATAGCGTCTTTAGACACGTGGAAGATCATGCGCTCCAGGTCCTGGGCCCCGCACACGCAGTCGGGGCAGCGCCAGGCGGCTTCACCTGGTTCGCGCACCAGTTCGACGGGAGTGGCCGTGTCGTTTACCGGGCAATATTTAGGGAAAACAATGGGTTTTTCGTCGCCCTGCCGCAACTCCGGCAGCGCCTTCACGATATAGGGGATCACATCGCCGGCGCGTTCTACGAGCACCGTATCGCCGAGGCGCAGGTCTCTGCTGGTAATAAAATCTTCGTTGTGCAGCGACACCGAAGAGATCGTCACGCCCGCCAGCGGCACGGGTTCGAGTTTGGCCACGGGCGTAATAGAGCCGATTTTGCCGACCTGGTATTCTACGTTGAGCAGTTTGGTAGTGGCCTGTTTGGCCTGGAACTTAAAAGCGATAGCCCAGCGCGGGTGGTGGCTGGTAAACCCGGTGCGTTCCTGCAGTTGCCGGTCGTTGACCTTCACCACCATGCCGTCGATTTCGTAGGGATATTCCTCGCGTTTGCCCTGCCAGTGCAAACAGAAGTCGACCACCTCGCGGATATTAGGGCATACTTTTCTCTCCGGTCCCGGCACTTTAAAACCCAGTGCGCCCAGCATGTCGAGGCTTTCGGCGTGCGTTTCGAAGCGGCCCAGCCGATCTTCGCCGGCTTCATTCACGGCATAACCGAGCGTATAAATAAACGCCTCAAGGCCCCGGCGCGACACCTCCTTGGGGTCTTTGATGCGGAGCCCCCCGGCGGCGGTATTGCGGGGATTGGCAAACAGCGGCAGTCCTTCGGCGAGGCGCTGCTCGTTCATTTTTTTAAAATTATCTTTCCGAATGAGCACTTCGCCACGCACCTCCACCCGGTAAATGCCCTGGCGCGAAAACGCCGCCTGCAGCGGGATAGAGCGGATTACCCGGGCGTTGGCGGTGATATCCTCGCCCATCACGCCGTTGCCGCGGGTAGCGGCGCGGGTCAGCTTGTCGTTTTCGTACACCAGCGCAATACTTCCGCCGTCGAATTTGGGTTCCACCACGTAAGCGATATCCATATCGGGGTCGGCATTGATAAAACGCTTAATCTGGGCGTCGAATTCAAAGAGGTCGTCGGCATTATACGAGTTGGCCAGCGACAACATAGGCGTGAGGTGGGGCACCGACTGGAAGTCTTCGGTCAGATCCGCTGATACGCGTTGCGTAGGCGAGTCGGGTGTCACCCAGTCGGGGTGTTCCTCCTCCAGCCGTTCCAACAATTTGTAGAGCTGATCGTACTCAAAATCGCTCACCACGGGGTCATTGAGGATATAATAGCGGTACTCGTGGTAAATAATGAGTTGCCGCAGATCGTCGAGTTGATGTTGCTGCGATTTGCCGGCTTCAATGCCGGTTTGGAGGAATTGTTTGGAGCGTTCAAACAGCGCCCGTTGTTCGTCCTGGGTGTACATATCTGGTATTGGCTTTGCCCGCCGTGAAGATAGGGAGTATTCTGTGTTATCGGTTGTCGGTTGTCGGTTTTCTGTTTCAAGGTCTGTTGGACTATTGGACCGGTAGTGGTTTTGGTGCTTTGGGAGCCAAGCCTTAGTGGTACTTCGTGCCCTTTGTGGTAAAAAACCGGGGCATAAGCTATTTCTTTAACACAAAGGCTCAAAAACCACACAAAGGCACTAAAGTTTAGCCCTTTTTATTGGACTGTGAGATTGTGCGACCTTTGCCGGTCGTTGAGCGGAGTCGAAACGAGCATGCCCGGGCAAGTGGGGACTTGGTTATTCCAACCCAAGCGTCCTAAAAAAATTCCCCAAGTATAGACAGAAGAAGAAGTTATAAAACTTCTCACAGCCATTGACAATCTCAAACATCGTTGTATATTAGCGTTGATATGATAGGTGTAGTATATTGTCAGAAAGAATTTGGGGCTTATTGAAAGAATATATGTCAAAACGAAGTGTACAAGCTATTTTTTCCGCTGCGCGAGAGCCGTCCAAAATCAATCCACTGGCAACTGTTCATACTTTACGCCATAGTTTTGCGACACATTTACTTGAGGCACAGGTGCACACTGAGAAGTGACAGGGTGACAAGGTGACAAGGTAACAAGGTGACAGGGTTACATAGTGACAAGGTGAACTTGATCGGCAATAGAAACACGCAATGCGGGGTTGGATAGCCGGCTAAGTAAACCTGCAATAGAAGGCTAAGTAAAGGCGCAATGCGGGTTTGGTTAGTCGGCTAAGTAAACCTGCAATAGACGAATAAGTAAAGGCGCAATGCGGGTTTGGTTAGTCGGCTAAGTAAACCTGCAATAGACGAATAAGTAAAGGCGCAATGCGGGTTTGGTTAACCGACTTAGTCAACCCTCAATAGACGAATAAGTAAAGGTGCAATGCGGGTTTGGATACTCGAATAAGTATACCTGCAATAGACGAATAAGTGAAGGTGCAATGGCACGGATGATCCAGAGAAGTGACATGATGACAAAGTGAATTTACTCGGCAATAGCGCCTATGGTTGTTGTTGTCGATAAACATGAGTTACTGGTAAAAGTTGAATATGATTATTAATAACGAGAAAAAGTAATCTAATGAGCAAACTTCATGTTCAGCATATTAAAGCCAAACTATCTGAGCTTTATTCTGACAAAATAGACATTTCAGACGCAAAAAATGATAACGAGAAAGAAAATTATTTCTTAACTAGAGCTTATGCAGCTTATACTCTTCAAATTTTAGCACAGATTGATGCGGTTACTGCTTCGAATTCAATTACCGATACCTTTGATGACAATGGTATTGACGCTATATATTTTGATAGAAGAAATAAAGAGCTTTGGCTATTACAATCAAAATGGATAAAAAATGGCAATGGAGAACCAGATACTGGTGACACATCAAAATTTAAAAATGGTGTAGTAGACTTGATAGATTTGAAGTTTAATCGGTTTAATGAAAAAGTGAAAGCAAAAGAGGCTGAAGTTATTGAAGCATTAGAAGATCCCTTAGTGAAGATAAAAATCGTTTTAACTTATACTGGTCAAGATACCTTTTCAGAACATAATAGGCGAATCATTGACGACTTGTTAGGCGAGCTAAATGACCCTTCGGAGTTGGCAGTATTCAATAGATTTTCACTTAAGCAAGCTCATAAATCCTTAGTTGGCATACTAGATGGGCAACCAATTAAGGCTGATTTAGCACTATCAAATTGGGGCAAGGTTGAACAGCCCTATTATGCAATTTATGGTATAATTAATGGTAGTGACCTCGCTCAACTTTGGAGTGAAAACCGAGGGCGATTATTTTCAGATAACATCAGAGATTTTATTGGATTTAGTGAAGTTAACGAGGATATCCGAGAAACAGCTCTGAATGAGCCCGAAAATTTTTATTTTTATAATAATGGAATTACTGCTCTTTGCCAAACGTTAAGTAAAAAGCCCGTTGGTGGTGGAGACAGAGCTGTTGGAATTTTTGTTGCAGAAGATTTAAAAATAGTTAATGGTGCACAAACTGTTGGAAGTATAGGTAACGCATCACACTACTGGACATTTTAGAAAAAGGTGGAAAAAAGCACGACTTTTGTGTTAACCACAACATAAAAGAAGATGCTTTCTCCACACCTACGCAAATTTAACGAACTGTACCAAAACTATGGTCTTGGGGCGGTAAAAAACATTTGGTTATTAGTCAGTTTGCTGCCCTTAGGCCGGACCGTGAATCTGTACAAGTTAAAGGATTACGTGGGCGGGGTCTTGGATAGGCCAACGAGTCAACCGCAAAGCCATTATAAACGCCTGATCCGTTTTTTTCAAGATTGGGGCGCCTGCGAGGAACTACGCCATGATCTGATGCGGATGAATCTTCGGTTGTTGAAGAAATTAGGGGCCAAGACGCTGATCCTGGATGGAACCAGTTGGACAATAGGGGAAGCCAAAGTGCACTACCTGGTACTCAGTGTTTTGGTAGGTACAGTGGCCGTTCCCATATACTGGACGCAACTGGAAAAAATAGGCGCTTCCAGCCAGGAAGAGCGAAAAGCCATGTTCGACCAGGCATTGAAGCTTTTCGATTTGAAAGGCATGACGCTGCTAGCAGATCGGGAATATATAGGCAAGCAATGGTTTAAATACCTAAAAGACAATGGCATAGCATTTGTAATCAGGCTCCGGTTTGGTGACTACTATGAGCAGGTAGATCAGGCTGGAGGTAAAGATTACCGGACGATGTTGCATAAATGCCGGCGTAAAGGAAAGCTGGTAAAAAAGCAGGTGAATATTGCCGGCTACGCCTTTACAGTAGTTATGCTGCCTAATCCCAAAGTCGGAGCAGAAGAACCGATATTGATATTCCTGACTTCACTGCCTCAGGCCTCAAAGGCTGCCCGAATGTATGTCATGCGCTGGAAAATAGAATGCCTGTTCAAGCATTTGAAATCCAACGGATATAATTTGGAAGATTTGAATTTGAAAGACCCCGGCAAAAACCAATTGATGATGGCACTGGCAGCTTTGGCTTACGTCTTAGCTATTCGTCAGGGATGGCCTTACAGAAAACGTATTGCCACCCAAGAATATCAGGACGGAAGCCAGACCCCGGAAGTTTCCATTTTTAGAGAAGGGCTGGCTCGTTTGATTCACAAATGTTTTCGATTTTGCCGGTTTCTGGAATTCGTCCTGGGAATTTTAAACCCCAAAAATCATGCGATTTGTAAAAATGTCCAGTAGTGTG
>JAEUUQ010000130.1 GCA_016787505.1 Saprospiraceae bacterium
TGTTAATACCTATTTCGACTATGGGCGCGGCAAAGCCGCCTTTAACACGGGCATTGTTAAATAAGGTTTCATGTTGTGCCTGCGCATTTGCCTGCAACCAGAAACCGAGGAACAGAAGGATGATTACTTTTTTCATAATAATAAGGTTTGTTAGTCAGATGAATAGATTTGTTGTCGGTTGTCGGTTGTGAGTTGTCAGTTATGAGTTATTTATAGAGAAAATTTAACCGACAAACCCACAACCGACAACCGATAACAGACAACCGACAACCTTTACATACGGAGTCCGGCCGTGAGGCCTACCCACATTTTCAGGTTGTTGCCTGTGTCCGACGTACTTTCATAGAAAGGACGGGGCGTGAGTTGGGAGCCGTAGACGCCGCTTTCGGCGTCGACTTTTTTGGATACCATAATATTGAGTACGGGGCCGGCGAAACAGCTCGTTTTTTTGCCGATTTGCCAATCGAAAGTAGCGCGCACTTGATTGAGCAGGTGGAGCTCTCTGGTCCATACTTCGCGTTCGTTGACGTGCATAGTTACGACCTCGAAATTAAGCAGGCTGCGCGGGTGCAGGCGTATGGCCGTGCCGAGGCCATAACCCAGTGCCCAGCTCAACTTGCTTTCGCCGTTTTTGTAGTCGTCGTCCCAACGGGCTGCCAGTTGAAAAATATTGTAGAACTTATGTGTGCCCAATTTGGCCGACAGGTTGCCGTACATCGTTTCGCCGCCTGCAATTTCAAACCGGTTGTATCCTTTTTTCACCAGATTGAGGAAGCCGAAAGGCGTACCGCAAATCGTATCGGCGATATTGACAAGGGCAAATTGAAAGCCTTCTACCTTTTTTCCTTTATTAAAAAGCAGCGCCATCTGCCCCCACTCCACATCGCCGGCGATATTAAACAGTCCGGCGGTTTGCGTTTTTGCCTTGTCGCTCGCCAGGTTAAACAGCACAGATGCCTGCACGCCATCGACATAGCCTTGTGCCATATTAAATACGCCGGCGACCTGTACCCCTTTTACGTCGCCCCGCGCAATATTGTATACGCCGGCGGCCTGAATGGCTTTAGCATCGCCGCTGTGATTAAATACGCCGGCAGCCTGTACGCCGACAAGCTTGCCGTGATTGATATTAAACAAGCCGCTGAGTTGGGTGCCCGACACGTCGTTATCGACAAGATTGGCAAAACCTGCAACCTGAACGCCTTTCACGTCGTTGCGGATGCGATTGACAAATCCGCCGACTTCGAGGCCTTCCACACCGCCGTTGTCGCCCCACAACAAATTGAGCGACAGCGTATTGGTCATATTTCGTTTGCGATTTGCCTCACTATTCAGGAAAGGCAACAGCGATATCTGCGCAAGACGGCGACTGGTTTCATCAGCAGATGTTTCGGTCTGCGATATGGGTTGTACAAGCGATCGAAGCGAGGCGTCGTGCATAGTCAGCACGCTATTGCCTCCCGGCACACTGGCAATACGCTGCCCCTCAATAGCCGGCACTTCCCGCACTTCCCGGTTTCGGCGTCCATTTGGCGATGTATTGCGTTCGGGATAGATCGGACTGGTTTGCCGCACCTTGCCCGGCAGTGTTTGGAGTTGGCTGAGTTGGGCCTTCTTATGCTTATCGGTTCGCAGCACCACTTGTTGCCCCACTTCCACATAATCGACTGCTGTTTCTTTCAGCATATTATCGAGCGCTATCGAAAGGGGTTGGTTAACGACCGACACTGTCACCTTTTGTTGGACGGGCACAAAGTTGCTACTGTAGCTAAAGTTGACGCGATAATTTGCGCTGATGGCATCCAGCACATAGCCCAGCGGTTCGTTGGTATAATTAAGCGAAACCTTTTGCTGGAGGGGTTGGGCGTTCATGGCGACCATCCAGCCCAATAACAGGAATATGCCGGTACATCTTTTCATAGCAACAGGATTCGGGTGAAGGCGGGGCTACTCGCAACCTGCTCCGCTCAAAACAATGGTATCGCTGCTGCGCGAAACCTCTAATTCCATCGACAGGCTGAGCACTTCGAGTAAGTGATCGAGCTGGGGCTTGTCGTAGCTACCGTAAAACCGGCACTTGAGAATTGTCTCATTGTCTACACGGGTCTTCACGTGGAAGTAGCGCTCCAGGGCGACAAGAACCTCGCTAAGGGCGACGCCGTCAAAATCGAGGCGGTGATTTTTCCATGCCGTGGAATTGACGGAGGCGACTGCTTTCTTTTGCAGGGTGCCTTTTGATTTATCGAGTAAGCCCGTTGCGCCGGGTTCGAGCACCACCAGTTTACCGGCATCTTTGGCGCTGGCCACTTGTACTTTGCCGGTAGCCACCGTCACTTCCACATTACCCTCCCCGGGGTAAGCGCGCAAATTAAAAGAAGTACCCAGCACAGTAGTGCGCGCGTCGCCGCTGCTAATCACAAAAGGCTTGTCTTCCATGCGTTTGACCTCAAAAAAGGCTTCCCCTTCGAGTGTCGCGTAACGCAGTCCTGCCGAGTCGATATAAGTCAAGTGGGTATTTTCATTGAGCCATACCTGGCTGCCGTCGGGCAGTTGGTATTGCATTTGCCGGCCGGCCGGGGTATGCACTGCATAGGGTTGAGGTGCGGAGCCGGTGTAGTACCACCAGTACCCTATGCCAATCGCTATCAAAATTACGGCAGCAGCGCGTAACCACCAAGTGGGAATAGACAAAAGCTTACCGCCAGTCGATGAACTGCCTGAAGCAGGTTCGTCCAGCCTGGTTTCTATTCGCTGCCAGGCTGCCTGGGTATCGGCCAGGAAGGGCGGCGGGAGTGCGGCTTCCGCAGTGCGCCACAATTGAATCGTCTCATCAAAGAACTTGCGATGGTCATCATGCTCCGCGACCCATGCCATAAGCGCAGACTTTTCCTGCGCCGACATATCGCCGGAGAGGTATTTGGCCATCCATTGGATGTGTATAGGTTCTTCCATCGCGTTGTTTCCCTTTTCCAAGCTTATGATGCGGGGGTATGGGGGGTACCCCTATTGGTGGGGAAATTTTTTTTCAAAAAATTTCCGTTGTCGGTTGTCGGTTGTCGGTTGTCCGTTCTTTTTTATTTTTGTTTGTTAATCTTAAACAGAGAACAGAGAACAGAGAACAGAGAACAGAGAACAGAGAACAGAGAACAGAGAACAGAGAACAGAGAACAGAGAACAGAGAACAGAGATTATCTTTGTGGGGAACGAAGCAAAAACGATGAGATATTTTGCAGAGATGGCATACAACGGGGCGGCCTACCACGGCTGGCAGGAGCAGCCGCACAGCGCGAGCGTGCAGGAGACCGTGGCGGGAAAGATGGGTTTAATATTGGGGCGGCCTGTAGAGATCACTGGTTGTGGCCGCACGGATGCGGGCGTACATGCGAGTCAGTATTTTTTTCATTTTGACCATGAGGGTGACTTTCCGGCCCATTTTCTTTCGCGGCTCAACCGCATATTGCCAGCAGACATAGCCATATATCGCTTTATTCCCGTTGCCGACGAGGCCCATGCCCGGTTTGACGCCATAAATCGGGCATACTACTACTATATTACGTTGCGAAAAGACCCTTTTAAGCAGCAGACCAGTTATTACTACCCTTTTGCCGATAAAATCGACTTGGGCGCCATGCAGTCGGCTGCATCGCTATTGCTGAATTACGAATTTTTTTATCCTTTTTGTAAAAGCGATACCGACGTAAAAACCATGCGCTGTGATTTGCGACAAGCAGAATGGATACTGGAAGAAGAAAAACACCTATTGCGTTTTCATATAACCTCCGATCGTTTTTTGCGGGGCATGGTGCGGCTCATCGTGGGCATGTGCTTGTCGGTGGGCACGGGGCAATACGGCCTCGACGCGGTAAAAGAAGCGCTGGAGAATCAGACCCGCCTGGGTAAAAGCCTGAGCGTGCCGCCTGAGGGTTTATTTTTGTCGGAGGTGCGGTATGCGTATATTTAATCAATAAAGCCGAGAATATTTTTGCGAACATCATCGATGCGAGCTTTCAGGGCGGGGTCATTATCCGTCAGATGTTTAATATTATTAAAATCATCATCGAAGGCTTCTGCAAAATTTACAAACCGAAAATCAACCAGCCAGTCTTTATCTTTCCATTCGCGGTAGACAGCTTTGGCGCGTTCTACGTGTGCTTTATCGCCCAGACAAAGCAATGACAATGCCAGGTTAGTATGAATAAGTTGCTTGTCATTATCTTCTACACCGGGCATAGCCAGACCGGTTTCCACCGATTTCAGTGCTTCGGCAAATTGACCATTGAGAATTTGATACCACGACAGGTTGCTATAGGCCAGATGCAATGTGCGTAAATAGGATGGCATACGTGGGCTTTCCGTATTTGCTTCGAGCAGAAGCTGAACGATAGCCTGTTGGCCGCTTACCAGATCAGCCGGTTCAGTAATCCCGGCGAGTTTAGTAGAATATGACTGCGCCAGGTCCACTTTATGCTGCGGAGACGGCTTGATTTGCATAATTTTCTGTCGCAGTTGGAGTGCGCTCTCGGGGTCATATACATCAAAATACCGGGCACAGTCTTTCAGCAACTCGATATTATTTGATGTATAACAATCCGAAAAATCGAGTTTAATATTGTATTGCTGCCGCTGGTCGAGGGACAGTTGTTGTATAAATGAATTCGCGCCTTTTTGCAGCGTTTTTACATAACTGCGGTAGAATACAGGCCCGCTGTAGATACCGCATACCACCACCGTATCGCTATTGCCCAAGAATGCGACGCCTGCGGCTCTTTCATAATTGCCGAGATTAAAATTCTCCAATACCATTGTACTCTGGTTGGAAGAACTTGCATCATATAGCAAGGTTTTGCCTTCGTCGGTAGCGCAAAGCAGGTGGGCGCCGGTGGGGTCGAAAGCCAGGGATTGAGGCAGGATAACGTTGATTACTTTCACATTTCCCTGATTATCATATAGCCTGATAGCATTGCTCCAGGTATCGGAGCAAACAGTTTTGTCGCCGGTAGTCGTTACGGCAAAATTATGTCCTAAATAATTTCCATCCGATATAATTTCCGAGGTGGCGCCCGTGGCAAGGTCGTAGCGCAAAACGCGGTCGTTTTGTCCGATTTCAAGCGTGGTATTATTTCCGGCAAAATAGAGGGCTCGAATAGAATACTCGTCCAGTTTGAGTAGTTCCTTCAGCACTTTTCCATTTTTATCAAAAAGCCGGCATTGGCCTTCAGCCGACGCGCCTGCAATAGTTTGACCGTCGGGCGAAAAGGCTACGAGGTCGACAGGCGCTTCGGCGGTGATTAAGTTGGCGGTATTTTTTTTCATATTCCGCAATAGCAGCTGATGCTGGTCATTGGTAACTGCAATGACGCTCTGATCGGGCGCTACGGCCAGTTGGTTGATAGGGTATGCGCCGAATGAATGGATAGCGGTAATCTGGCGATTTCTGTTCCATGTGATCACATTGCCGTCATACCCTCCGGTGGCGATGAATTGGCCGTCGGGCGATACGGCCATGACGGTTATTGGGCCGTTATGGCCGCCGTAAACCCGTATCAAGTTGCCTTTGAGGTCCCATAGCAAGGCCATATTATCATTGCCGGCAGTGAGCAATTGTTTATTGTCGGGAGAAAAGCAGACACTATATACTTGAGTAGAATGGGCTTTAAAAGAGAATAGCGAATCGCCCAGTGGCGACCACAGCGTGACGTTGCCAAAGTTATCCCCCGTTGCTATTTGCCGGCCGTCGGGCGAAAAAGCGATTGTGTTTTGGATAGTTGGCGTAGGCCAGGCCGTCCATGTTTTTTTGCTGTAATTCCACAGAATGATCGTATTGTCGCCCAGCGTAGCAATAACCTCCGGTTTGTCGGGAGATACATCTAGGCTGGTCACATAACTTGTTGTGTGCAAAGTGATCGTATCGCGCTGACCAATGCGAAAGGCGACCAGGGTACTATCCCAGCTTCCGCTGATGACGTATTTGTCGTCAAACGAAAAATCGGCAGCGGGTACCAATGCCGTATGGTAATTCAGTTCAGCTTTTACTTCATCAGGAAGATTCCATAAAATGGATGTTCGGCCGCGATGTGAACTGAGGAACAAGTCAGATTTATTCGAAAAATCAACCCCTGTAACGGAAGAAGCGCGGCCGAAAATCGTATTCACCAGTTGCCCATTGGTGTCGCGCAGGCTTACATTTCCATCCCAGACACCGATGCCCATTAACCTGCCATTGGGGTGAAAGGCTACCGATCGCACCAGGTCGTTGTATGAAAAGCGATGCAAGAGGCGGCCATCGTCGCGCTGCCAGAGCCTCGCCGTTTTGTCAAAGCTGCCGGTAAGTACCAGTCGGCCATCGGGAGAAAAGCAGGCAGAAGAGAGCGCAGCGGTATGCGGATAAGCCTGCGACAGGGTCTCTGCATCGAGTTGCCACAAGCGTATCTGGTCTTCATAGCCGGCACTGACAATTGTTTTACCCCGGTTGACAAAGGCGACGGCCGTAATGCCGGCCTGGTGGCCTTTAAGTACCTTGATCAGATTGCCCTCCGCATCCCATAGCCTGACTGTTTTGTCAAAACTCCCCGTGAGCAGGTACTCGTTTCCGGGATCAAAAGCGATACAACTCACTCCACTCTGGTGGCCCTTCAAACGTCTGACAATCTGCTTGGTATTCGTACGCCAGATGATGGCCTCTCCATCGGCGCTGCCGGTACAAAAAAATTCACCATCACGGGAAATCGCGATGCTTGTCACTTCCGAATTATGGCCTGCCAGGATAAGGGGTTCTGTTTTGCCGGTATCCCACCAATACACCTGGTGGTCGTTGCCGGCGCCCAGCACAAACCGGCCGTCGGGCGAGTAAGTGATACGACGGATGACATCGCGACATTTGATAAACG
>JAEUUQ010000149.1 GCA_016787505.1 Saprospiraceae bacterium
ACAAGCCCCCGTCATTACCTGTCCGCCAACGACGAACGTGCCTTGCGGCTCTTCTACCGATCCTTCGGTGACCGGCAACCCCACGGTCAGCGATAATTGCACGCCAACACCGCAGATTATGGTGGCCTTTTCCGATCAGGCTGCCGGCGACCAGATTTTGCGCACCTGGACGGCCACCGATCAGGTCGGCAATGCAGCTTCTTGTGTGCAGACCATCAGTTTTTCCGATACACAAGCCCCCGTCATTACCTGTCCGCCCACTTCGAACGTGCCCTGCGGCTCTTCTACCGATCCTTCCGTGACCGGCAACCCTACCGTCAGCGATAATTGCACGCCAACACCGCAGATTATGGTGGCCTTTTCCGATCAGGCCGCCGGCGATCAGATTATGCGCACCTGGACCGCCACCGATCAGGTGGGCAATGCCGCTTCTTGTGTCCAGACCATCAGTTTTAGCGATACCCAGGCCCCGGTTATCACTTGTCCGGCCAACGCCGTGTTGCCCGCCGGCACACCGCCCACGCCCAACAACACCGGAAACCCAACCGCTTCCGACAACTGCACCCCTACCCCCCAGATCGCCCTGGCATTCTCCGATCAAAGCTCCGGCACGGGTTGCAGTCAGGTCATCCAGCGCACCTGGAATGCCACCGACCTGGCCGGCAATACGGCCTCCTGTGTGCAGACCATCAGTTTCAGCGATACCCAGGCCCCGGTAATCACTTGTCCGGCCAACGTCATCCTCTCCTGCGGAGCCTCCATCGATCCAAGCCAGACGGGGCTTCCTGCTGCGACAGATAACTGTTCGTCACCTACTCAAATCACCCTTACTTTTACTGATCAGGGGGGAGGAACGGGATGCACTCAAGTCATTATTCGCAATTGGACAGCTATAGACGCGGCAGGCAATGCGAGTAATTGCACACAACAAATTCAACTAATTGATTTAGAACCACCCGTAATTTTATGCCCACCCGTAGCCAACGTAACCTGCGGGCAGCAATTCGATCCGACATTCACCGGAATTCCCGTCGTAAGCGATGAATGCGGCAACCCTGTCAATACGGAGTTCTTGGACGACCTGAGCGACTTCAACAATTGCGAAGGGTTGATCGTACGAACCTGGCTTGGAATCGATATTTGCGGCAATGCTTCGAGTTGCCAGCAATTCATCTTCGTAACGCTTACCCTGCACGATCCGCCCCCCAGCTTAATTATACCCATAATAAGTCAATCTTACCTATCAATCGAAACTGCTCCTGAGCAAATTGCCGTACAATTGCCAGAAAACCCTGGCCTGGTCTTATTTGAGCAATCCGGTTACACCTATAATATACCGCTCGGCGGCAGCATCGGCGCCTCCTGGCAATTCGATCGCTCCCTCGCCATTTCCAGGTGGCAACTTTGGGGGCAATGGCAAACCAGTAGCGGGCAAATCGACTACTCCCTTGCTAATTCCGCCGTATCACAGCCGGCATTTTTGTCGGTTCCCTTTACTAGCGTGAATAGTCTTTTGGGCCTACGCCTGATGGGTAAGCAGCAGCGATTCACCCCCTTTGTTGGGTTTGTCGGCCAATGCCAACACCTCAAGCTGCACAACGGCGCAGTCCGATTGGGCAACCGGCGTTTTAGCGCAACCGCAAATGCTCAAAACACTTATTGGATGATATACCTGGAAACCGGACTACAGGTGCAGGCCGGCAAAAACTCAAGTATTGAAATGTATATTGAGCGAGTCCCTTCGCTATTACAATTTACAACCCCAAACAGCCTAATGAACAGACTTGGAATGGGTTTTCGATTAATTATTACAAACAACCATAATATGCTGCCCCCAAAAGCGGAGTTTTCGGATTGAGCACAATATAGACCGGCACGGCTTCGAGTAGGTGGCGCAGGCGGCCTACTTCGAAGAAGTGCTCCAGGAAAACGGCTTTCAACTCCTCATTCCAGATCTTGGGGATGATGCCGCCGCCTATGTAAATACCGCCGGTCGTTTTTAATTTCAGCGCAATATTAGCCGATTCAATGGCCAGGTATTTAACAAATAGCCGGAGTGTTTCGAGACATAAGGCGGAGCCGTTTTCTGCACCCTGGGATATAATAGCCGCGCGATTGTGTTCCTGCCAGTGGTCTTTCATCCACTGTGATTCTTCCCAACCTTTTACATCGCGCAAAAAATCGTAAATATGGTTGATGCCCGGGCCGGAAATAATGCGTTCCCAGCTTACGTGGCCGTATTTTTTTTGTAAAAAAAGTAAAAACTCCCAGTCGGTGGAACTGCGGGGAGAAAAATCGGTGTGCCCGCCTTCGGTGGCGAATGGGTGCAGCAATTTTCCATCCCAATACATACCAGCCTCGCCGAGGCCGGTGCCGGGAGCGATGATGCCCACATTGCCTTCGGCGGGCCCTTGAACGGCATAGACAGTCACCAGATCCTGCGCTTGCAAAGCTGCCAGTCCGTATGCCTCGGCCTCCAGGTCGTTGATGAGGAACACCTCCGGAATGCCTAGATTGCTGCTCAATTGTGTGCTGTCGATCTGCCAGTCCAGATTGGTGGCTTTGGCTTTACCCTCCTGAACGGGCCCTGCAAAGGCGATGCTGAGCCGCAGCGGTAATTCGGCGCTTTTTTCAAAAGACAGAATGATATCTTCGAGCGACTTATACTCTGCCGAAGGGAAAAGCGATTCTTTGACCATCGACAATTGATCGCCTTTCATTTCAAAAAGGGCCAGGTCGGTTTTGGTGCCGCCCACATCTGCCGCTAATATTTTCATACCTTCTTTCAAGGGCGCCCGTTTGGGCAGAGCGACTGGGATAAGTGGTTTGTTCACGGATTTGTATTTTTACAAACATACCGTCCCGCACTGTTTGTTGCGATGACGGTTGTCACTTAAGTGGTATGATAATTTTAATTTACAATACCGAATCTCACAAATTACTCATCTTCCGCACAAACTCCCCGATCACCTGTAGCGTGCTTTTATCTTCAAAATAAATGGAATACCAACCCTGTTTTTCATGGGGCGGATCGCCGGTAAAGGGGTGGCCCTCCTGCCAGAGAGCCTCGGGCTGGAGGGGTTTGCCCTCGCCCGACCACGACCAGAAATTGCTGCCCCCCACGGCTGCGCCGCCGGCGGCTTTGTGGAAGAGGTAGTCGAGTATGGTGCGGTAGTATTGGTCGCGTTTGAGCGTAGCGCCGGTGGGATGATGCTCGCCCCCATCTCTTGAAATGCCGAATTCTTCGAGTACAAGCGGCTTGCGAAGCCGGGTGGCAATAGTCACATGGTCGTCGAGGTAAGCCATCGCTTTTTGCATGGCATCATCATAGGTGTCGGGTTGCCGGGGGTTATACCAGCCCCAGTTTTCTACCCAGAGGTGCATGGTGAGGTAGTCGAGCCCCGGCAACTCACTCACCTGCTCGAAGGCGGTGCCGATGCTTTCGTAGGGCAATTTCCCCTCGCCGCCCAGCGACACCAGGGCGTCGGGGTCTTGTTTTTTTATAAAATGCGAAGTTTTGGCTACCCATTTGCGATAGCTTTTTACGTACTTAAACCCTCGGGGTTCGTTGGCGAGCTGCCACGACATAATTACGGGGTCGTCTTTATAGGGCATGCCGCTGAGGCTGTTTTGCCTGTTTATTATTTGAAATAAAAACTGCCTGAAAAGACGCTGCGCTTTTTTGTTGGCAAAAAACCGGGCGGAGTAGTGCTGGAAGTCGTCCCAATCTTTGCCATTGACATCGGGATAGGGAATGGGCTTGCCGGTAGCCCACGATACGTATTGGGACATGCCGCCGCTCCATTGGAAAAAATTATTGAGGCACAACACGGCGTACATCTCGCGTTTGGACATCTCGACGAGCAAAAAATCGAGTCCTTGCAGCAGATCCTCTTCCAGTTCGCCGGGGCGGGGTTGCAAAGCTGGCCTGATGCGGTAG
>JAEUUQ010000151.1 GCA_016787505.1 Saprospiraceae bacterium
GAAGGACTTCAAGATCGAGAATTTCTGAAGAGATAATGGCATTCATAGCGCCTTTATCGCGGATATGGCGCACGATAGCGCGGGTATCGACATCGGAGATGGCCACCAGCGATTGTTCTTCGAAATATTCCTGGATGGACAAATCGGCCATGTGCCGGGAATACTGGGGGGTGAAATTTTTGCAGATCAGGCCGGCGATTTGGATAGCAGAAGACTCCACCTCCGAGCGCCTGGTACCGTAATTGCCGATATGGGCGTTGGTAGTCACCAGCAATTGGCCAAAATAAGATGGGTCGGTAAAAATCTCCTGATAGCCCGTCATGCCGGTATTAAAACAGATTTCGCCCGTAGTTGTGCCAATCTTGCCGGCGGCCTTGCCTTGAAAAACTGTGCCGTCTTCAAGTAGCAACACCGCAGGCGTTGCTTGCAATTCAGTTGTAATCATGAAAGAAAGCGTACGCAGTGTAATGTAAAAAAGCCGGTGCAAAGATAGTATTAAAGGCCGAATGGGCAGCCCTTGAAGACAAATTTATAGCTCACTCATTTGGACTAAAAAAGCTGATTTGAAAAATTGAGCAAATTTTCGCCGGCCTTAATACTGGCATTGGGGTTGTTTTTTCGATGGGTCAAAACCCGGAATCCCAATAGCTACAAGGGTTTCATAAAAAATTAAATAAAAACTTTGGTTATCAATATACTTATCTTTTACTTTGCACCAGCATTTTGTAAACCAACTAAAGTGGACTCGCTATGTCTAGCATTGCAGAAAGAGTAAGTAAGATTATTGTTGATAAGCTCGGAGTGGACGAGTCGGAAGTTACGCCGGCCGCCAGCTTCACCAACGATTTGGGAGCAGACTCCCTGGATACGGTAGAACTTATTATGGAATTCGAAAGAGAATTCAACATTTCAATTCCTGATGAAGAAGCCGAAACCATCCAAACCGTTGGCCAAGCTATCGAATATTTGGAGAAGAACGTGAAAGAATAATTCATTCTGGTTTCTTTCAAATCCACAAACCGGCATAGCTTGATTCCGGTTTGTGGATTTTTTTACCAACAGATCTTACAAGCCGGCCTTATCAGTAATCCCCAAGCCTAATGTACGGCCTTGAAACAGGCCGGGTTCCTACAAACAGAAAGTTTCCTTCGCAATGATGAAAAGAGTTGTCGTCACAGGTCTCGGCGCGGTTACCCCCATTGGCAACAACGTCAAAGCCTATCTGGAAGGGCTGCAAAACGGCGTTAGCGGAGCTAACCTGATCACGCATTTCGACGCTTCGCTATTCAAGACGCAATTTGCATGCGAAATCAAAGACCTCGATCCTACCCAATTTATCGAAGCAAAAGAAGTTCGTAGACTCGATAATTTCTCGATCTACGCGCTGATTGCCGCCGATGAGTCTATTGTGGATGCCGGTATCGACCCCGAGAAGGTGGACTGCGACCGCGTAGGCGTGATTTGGGGCAGCGGTATCGGAGGATTGCGTTCGCTGGAAAAGGAAATCGAAGATTTTATCGCCGGCAATCAAATCCCGCGCTATAGTCCGTTTATGATCCCCAAGATGATTTCGGATATTGCCGCGGGGCACATATCCATTAAATACGGCTTCAGGGGTATCAATTACGGCACGGTTTCGGCATGTGCCTCCTCCACGCACGCCCTTATCAACGCATTCGATTATATCCGGCTGGGCAAAAACGATATTATCATTGCCGGCGGCTCGGAGGCTGCCGTTACAAAAGCCGGCATAGGCGGCTTCAACGCCATGAAAGCGCTTTCTACCCGCAACGACGATTACAAAGCGGCTTCGCGGCCCTTTGATCTCGGCCGCGACGGCTTCGTATTAGGCGAGGGCGGCGCTTCGCTGGTGCTTGAAGATCTGGAACACGCCCGCAAACGCGGCGCCAAAATTTATGCCGAAATCGTGGGAGGCGGCGCTACTGCCGATGCCTATCACATCACGGCCCCACACCCCGAAGGCATGGGCGCCCGCAACGTCATGAAGATGTCGCTGGCCGATGCCAGGCTAAATGCCTCGGATATCGACTATATCAACGTTCACGGTACCTCAACCCCGTTGGGCGATATCTCCGAAGTACGCGCTATTCAACATGTATTTGGCGATGACGCCTATCGCCTCAACATCAGCTCTACAAAATCTATGACAGGCCACCTGCTCGGCGCCGCCGGCGCCGTGGAGTCGGTAGCCAGCATTCTCGCTATAGTACACGGTTTTGTTCCCCCCACTATTAACCACTTTACGGATGATCCTGAACTCGATCCCAAGCTCAATTTTACTTTTAATCAAGCGCAGGAACGCAAAGTGAGAGCCGTACTCAGCAATACTTTCGGCTTTGGCGGACATAATTCTTCTGTTATTTTTAAAAAATTCGAAGACTAATTGAGTGATCTCGTGCGTTTTGTGCTAAGTTTATACAATTACTATTTTTCTACTGACCGACAACTGGCACGGCGCCTGCATTCATTGCTCGGATTTACTCCCGCCAATCTCACGCTTTTCAAACTGGCTTTTTCCCACAAATCCAGTGTGTCGGATAAAGCCTATGCTATCCAGAATAACGAAAGACTCGAATACCTCGGCGACGCCGTGCTCGGCACTATCGTGGCTGAATATTTGTTTAAAAAATACCCTAACAGCAACGAGGGGTTCCTCACCAAGATGCGATCGAAGATCGTCAAGCGAAAGTCGCTCAATAAAATCGGCGACAAGATGGGGCTCGACGTGCTGCTCAACGAATACAACAATACCCGCCTGAGCCGTTCGATGCTCGGCAACGCCGTCGAAGCGCTGGTAGGCGC
>JAEUUQ010000173.1 GCA_016787505.1 Saprospiraceae bacterium
GGTTTAGTAGCCAAACCGAAGATGGTTTCCGTCGGTTCATTGAAGGTCGCAATTCTGCCTTAGCCGAAGAATGGTTTAGTAGCGGTGAATGTTACCGCTAAGTACGATAGTGGTCTTGTCGCAATTCTGCCTTAGCCGAAGGATGGTTTAGTAGTTTTCTAACTTAATTTCCAACACAATGAAAAAATGTCGCAATTCTGCCTTAGCCGAAGGATGGTTTAGTAGCTGTTACTGGGAGCTTTAAAAATAACGCTTTTAGCGTGTCGCAATTCTGCCTTAGCCGAAGGATGGTTTAGTAGCAAACTCGCTTTGGGCGATTTTGCGCCAGTAATTTGTCGCAATTCTGCCTTAGCCGAAGGATGGTTTAGTAGAAGAATTACAGGAATTACTGAATCAAGGCACAGACGGTCGCAATTCTGCCTTAGCCGAAGAATGGTTTAGTAGCTGCCGATGGCCATGCTGGTCGCCCTCGCTGGCGCCGTCGCAATTCTGCCTTAGCCGAAGAATGGATTAGTAGTATTTATAAACCACCCAAAACCGAATAAAAAAATGTCGCAATTCTGCCTTAGCCGAAGAATGGATTAGTAGCTATAGGCGATCCTCAAGGAATCACTTATGAAGTGGTGTCGCAATTCTGCCTTAGCCGAAGAATGGATTAGTAGAACAGCTACACGCCGGAGCGGGCAGACTTCATCAGGTCGCAATTCTGCCTTAGCCGAAGAATGGATTAGTAGGAGCTCAAGATTGAGATCGTGGGTGGTAAGTACGTCGCAATTCTGCCTTAGCCGAAGAATGGATTAGTAGTTGTTGTTGCCGTTGATTGTCTCAATGATGATGGGTCGCAATTCTGCCTTAGCCGAAGAATGGATTAGTAGAAACAAAACATCAACTTTTTAACCAAGCAGGTTGAGTCGCAATTCTGCCTTAGCCGAAGAATGGATTAGTAGTCATGCAGACATTTATGAAATACGGGGCATACTTGTCGCAATTCTGCCTTAGCCGAAGAATGGATTAGTAGAAGAGGAACGGCTGCCGTTTACCAGGATGAATGTCGGTCGCAATTCTGCCTTAGCCGAAGAATGGATTAGTAGGGTCACAACAGCATTGACCTGGATGCCAGCGCCATGTCGCAATTCTGCCTTAGCCGAAGAATGGATTAGTAGGCTGTAAACATCCAGGGGTTACCCGAAGGGTCTGCCGGTCGCAATTCTGCCTTAGCCGAAGAATGGATTAGTAGATGTTATGAAAAATGTATTGTATGTATTGGTATTAAGTGTCGCAATTCTGCCTTAGCCGAAGAATGGATTAGTAGCTGTTTATTTTTGTTTTGGTTTTTGGGCTTTATGTCGCAATTCTGCCTTAGCCGAAGAATGGATTAGTAGCATGTATATGCTAACGATAGCATGTGTAGCAGGCTGTCGCAATTCTGCCTTAGCCGAAGAATGGATTAGTAGTTTTGCATCCAACTTTAATTTTTGAACGAATCAAAGTCGCAATTCTGCCTTAGCCGAAGAATGGATTAGTAGAAGTCCACACCTACGCTACTCCAACCCAAAAATTGAGTCGCAATTCTGCCTTAGCCGAAGAATGGATTAGTAGCAGTTGAACTTCTTGCAAAAGTGCCGAGCGAAATGGTCGCAATTCTGCCTTAGCCGAAGAATGGATTAGTAGTATTTCAACTCTTCCAGAGTTTGATCTACGTCATCGTCGCAATTCTGCCTTAGCCGAAGAATGGATTAGTAGAGCTAACACATTTAATATGATAGCATTCACAAGGCCTGTAAGGTAAAAAACTTCCCGCATTTTTTCCGCAAAATTCGTTAAAAATTTGTTAAAAATTCATCAAAAATAACGACCAAACAACTTAAACACGTGGCGGCCCCGCAATGTTAACTCAATGAATAACAATCAATTAAATCGTGTTTTGGTAATATTATTCATGCTCCATAGGTTCCGCAGAATGACAAAAATACTTGCGCGGCTTTTTGGAATAGTTCAACTTTGTATGTGTACGGTAAAATGCAAAAAACCAATACCCCTTCAGTTGTATTTAACCCGTACTGCCTATGCGTCTGTAATTCAAATCCATGCCCTAAAAGGCGGCGCAAAGACAAACTCCCTCTATACCACTCCAAAGCTACGCGAACATGAATAGCATTCATGCCGGCGTCCCCTTTACCCATTTATTGCTACAAGACGACCAAACGTAAAGTATTTGTTAACCATTAATATATTGTCGTATGGAACTACACGTACAATCGTTCGGCACGCGTCTGCGCACGCGGGGCGACATCTTCGTCCTTTATGTACCCGACCTGAGCGGCGAGGGCAACGAGCAAACCTATGAGTACGCCCCTCATCAGGTAGAGTACTTTCTGCTTTACAAAAAAGGCGGGTCGATAAGCGCTGAAGCGCTGGAGCTGGCTTTGAAAAACAATGTTCAAATCCTGCTGTGCGACGAATTCGGCCACCCTATCGGCCGGTTCTGTTCGCTCGATCCTTCCGAGTCGCTGTCCATCCAGGCCGCCCAATTCAGCCTCATCGGCACACCCCGCAGCATGGCCTTCGTCAAGGAATGGATAGGCAGCAAATTCCGTCGAAAGATGGCCTTCCTTGAGCGCTTAGAGGGCTACAGGGAAGGCGAAAAACGGGAATTGATACAACACACGCGCAGGCAACTGACCGATTATTTTCACAAGTTGCAACAGGTGACCACCCAAAATGTAGAAAAAGCCGCCGCCTCTATCCGCGGCTTCGAGGGCGTCGCTTCCCGGCTTTATTTCAGTACCCTCAGCCAACTGCTCCAACCCGAATATCAATTCGAAGGCCGCAGCCGCCGCCCCGCCCACGATATCTTCAACGCCCTGCTCAATTACGGCTACGGCATCCTGCAGCGACAGGTGGAAACCCTGCTGCTGCGCAACGGCATCCACCCCTACGCCGGCTTCCACCACGGACTTGAAAAGATGCAAAAAGCGATGGTCTTCGACATCATGGAAGCCTACCGCCCCTGGATCGATTCGGTGGTGTTTTTGCTCTGCTCGCGAAAGCAGGTTACGCTCAAACACGTCGAAGAACGCCCCGGCGGGATGTGGCTGTCTAACGAAGGTAAATCGCTCCTCTCAAAAGCCCTGCTCAACGCTTTTGACAAAAAGCCGGAAAAGGGCGAGGCACAACTCAGCCAAAAAGAAACGCTGAAAGAGGAGATCAGAACCTTCGCGCGCCAGCTACAGGCTTCGTCGAAAGGCGATTAATTGACCATAAAAACGATATCCATCATGTATTACCTGTTGGCTTACGACATAAGCGACAACAAAACACGCCGTCTGGCCGTCAAACTCTGCAAAAAAGCGGGCCTGGTCCGCATTCAGCGCTCTGTATTCGCCGGCGCCTCACAGCCCTGGCACATCCAAACCATTCGCGACGAACTGGCGCCTCTGCTCGATGCCAAAACCGACAGCCTAACCATTCAGCCCCTCGACAAAACGGCTTACGGGCAGCTCTCTTTTACCGGCAAAAAATGGAACAAAAAAGACATCGCCCGAGAGCATAGCATCTTATTTTTTTAAACTGCATCAATTCAACGAGCCATGTATAGCATAATCCCACCCGCGCTCGAACTCACACTGGCGCAACTCGACGTCAAGGCCCAAAAATTCAGGGCCTTGCGCCACCCCGGCGACCTGGCCGGATTGCTCAAAGCCGATGCGGCGCAGCTCGCCAAATTTGCGGCCAAGCCGCATTACCAGGTATTTTACATACCCAAGCCCGGCGGCGACAGGCGCACCATCCACAATCCGCAGGCCGAATTAAAGAGCATCCAACAAAACCTAAACGTATTTCTGCAGGCTGCCTATTACGTCATCAAGCCGCCCTGCGCTTACGGATTCATACCCCGCCCCACTGACGAACCCAAGCCCCGCAACATATACACCAACGCGCTGGTGCACGAAGGCAGCGAGTGGGTACTCAACCTCGATATGAAAGACTACTTCCACACCGTCACCAGTCGCCACCTCAACTGGATATTCAAAGAACTCTTCGAGTTGCCCGAAGCACTGAGTCTGCACCTCATCGGTCTCTGCACCTACAAAGGCGTATTGCCCATGGGCGCCCCCACCTCGCCCGTACTCTCCAACCTGGCCGCCCTGCCCCTTGACGCCGAATTGCAGGGCATAGCAGCCCAGTACAACGCCCTCTACACCCGCTACGTCGACGACCTCACCTTCAGCTTCGACGCCGAGCCCGACATCCTCTTCACCAATGTCGTGCGCGAGGCTGTAGAGCGCCACGGCTTCACCCTCAACGAGAGCAAAATAAAGCTCACCCGCAAGCGAGACCACCCCGAAGTCACCGGTCTCATCCTCAAGCCTCCCAAACCCGACGTAAGCAAAACATTCCTCAAACATCTCAAAAAAGACATCAAGCTCTACAGAGAGCTCATCTCCGCCGAGATGATGCACAGGGGCATCTTTCATCCTAGTGTGCTCGAGAAGCTCAAAAAAAGCATTGACGGGCAGTTGCAGTTTCTGGCCTTCATCCGCGGCAAGCAGGACAAGGCGTATTTGCGCTGGGCGTCCTTGGCGTGAGGGGCGACTTTACGACTTTACGACTTTACGACTGTAGGACTGTACGACTCGCGCGACTGGGCGAAGAGGTGACATCTTAGCGAGGCACGAGCGAAGGTGTGATCTCGCTTCGTTGTTATCCGGGATCTGAGGATGTTCATCAAGAAACCCCCGGCCCCTAAAGGGGAGATCTTCCCGCGTACAGTCGTACAGTCGTATAGTCGCACAGTCGGGGCCCGGCTCCGCTGGTTTCGGCTCCGCTCAACCACCGGCGAACGGCTCAGGGCTGCTCGGAGTGCCGCAGATCAATTTCAACTAGGATATTTGGGATGGAGAAGGATAGTAGAAGGATAATTGGCGCTTTTTTTCTCGCTTTTTGCTTTGTCATACCCGCAGGGTATCTGTACACGTGATGCTTGCCACGTTTTCTGAATCACGGATTACACGGATTTTTGGGATTTCACGGATGTTTTTCGTTTTTCCTTTCCGTGGACTTGCTAAACCTTGGTATCTGTTACTCATTCAATTCAGGCGGTGATTTCAAATCACCTCCTGAATTATCCATGCCGGGATTGAAAAGTCATGCCTTGGATGTTCGTTTCGACTCCGCTCAACGAACGGCTCAGGGCTGCTCGGAGTTGCCTAGGAAAGACCTTGCAAGGTTTTCAACGAACAATACCGGGAAAACCTTGCAAGGTCTGGCCGAATCATTCGGTGCTCCCGTAGAGCGATTTAAATTAGGATTTGAGGGATTTTTGAAGGTTTAAAGAAGGATAATTGGCGCTTTGTTTTTTTCTTGTTTTTTGCTTTGTCATGCCCGCCAGGGTATCTGTACATGTGATGCTTGCCACGTGTTCTGAATCACGGATTACACGGATTTTTGGGATTTCACGGATGTTTTTTTGTTATTTCTTTCCGTGGAATCCGTTTAATCAGCGGAATCCGTGATTCTGACAACCAGGCCACGTGGTTTGAATCGCGGATTAAGCGGATTTTTTCGATTTCGCGGATTTGTTCTCTTGCTGATTCCTTTCTGTGAAATCCGTTTAATCAGCGGAATCCGTGATTCTGACACCATATTCTGAATCACGGATTACACGGATTTTTGGGATTTCACGGATGGTTTATTATGCCTCGGTGTTTGAATCACGGATTACACGGATTTTTGGGATTTCACGGATGTTTTATTGTGCTATTCCTTTCCGTGAAATCCGTTTAATCAGCGGAATCCGTGATTCTGACACCGTGGATAGGAGTCCCGTGCCGATAGCGGAGGTCGGAATAGTATGAGCATGCTAAAAACAAGCTTCTATCTTCTCTTTTCATCTCAATATAACAAGACTTTCTCTGCCTGCAATCGGCGAGGTACGAGCCGTCCCGACTTAGCGGAACAGGCGAGCGCAGCGAGCCGTAGTGAAGCTTAGTCGGGATCTGCCTTAGCCGAAGAATGGTTTAGTAGTGGTTTGGAGAAAAAATAGGAGTCAAACCTCATGAGTCGCAATTCTGCCTTAGCCGAAGGATGGGTTAGTAGACTCCCTGTGGGCAATGCTGGGGAAGAGCAGGAATGTCGCAATTTTGCTTTAGCCGAAGGTTGGTTTAGTAACGACTGCGATGACTCTAATACCAACGTGAACCCGTCGCAATTCTGCTTTAACCGAAAAATCCCCGCCTGCAATCGGAGAGGCACGACCAGTAGTGTAGCTTAGTCGGGATCTGCCTTAGCCGAAGAATGGGTTAGTAGACTACAAAGTGGTTGTAACCGATCAGAACGGTTGGTCGCAATTCTGCCTTAGCCGAAGAATGGGTTAGTAGACGAGATAGCTGATTTTTTGAGAAAAGAGCGAAGTGTGTCCCAATTCTGCCTTAACCGAAACGTGATTAATAAAATCGTACAATGTCAAAGAGCGCAAGCACAAAAGCACCGCTATATGGACAACTTAATAAACCCAAGCGGTACGCCACCTTCCAGCATGCGGGTGGTTTTGGGATATACCAATTCCTCCGGGTGTTTGGGACGAAGTGATTTAACTAGGTCGTAGTATATATCATCCGGCAGCTTTCGGTCCCAAGCGCCTGTCATAGTGCGATAGCCGGTGCCCCAGCCGAGGCGGATGACGCAGCTTTTTTCGTCGCAAGCTTCAATTACTTCGAGAATTTTTCCAAGCTCTTCCATATAGTCACCAATAGCTTCCGGATTGCCCTCGTCTTCCCAGTATTTGATTTCGCGTTCTACGATATCTTTTATGTGGTCATTTAGTAAGGGAAACAAGCGGTGAAATTGTACAATTGAAATATCGCCGGTAAATACATCTTTTTTTTCTGCCATCTGGAATAGAGCATCATCTATCCGAAAATCTACATAACCTGTATTGCAACTTCCTGCAGGTATAGCTTCTAAGAATTGCATAGGGTCTTTTCCTGGTGTCCTGGAGCCGGTGATCCATTTCTCACCGGATTGGTTGACAATGTTGGAAGAATAACACTGCGTTCCTTCAAAAAAGGCGTCGCCAACCTGAAGCAGTCTGAGTATGTCGTGATTGGGATCTTTGCCAAAACAACGCTTGATCAATTCCCTATCGTCAAATTTTCCTCTGCGATTTTGGAGGTTGGCGCGGTTATTGAGCAAATGGGTGTTTTTATAGATAAACTGGGCAAATATAGCGGTTCGAATTGCCCCTTTTAGTGATGAGCCCGGCAATATAGGCTTGCCCATGCCATCGTGCAATTGCTCGCGCAGCGCATTTTTACCCGATAAGCCTTTGTGGACTACCGGTATTCTGCGAAGTGCAATATCTTCCGGCCGAAGGTTTGCTTTTCGCGTTTTGAGCAGCGCCAGCAGGTCTTCCCGCTTTTCTATGCAGGTTATCCAGTTGGTTATTTTTTCTTCCCCTAAAACGCCGAGCGTTTTTTCCTGGTCTATTACGACGGCTACGCCCTGCTCTTTGAAATAGAGGTATTCAAAGTTGCCCTGAAAATCGGTGCCGCTGCCGATGTGGAGCGGTGTTAGGGTGGTGATTGTAAGTTTGCTCATGAGGGATTGATTTTCAAGGTTAGGGCTTTTCCATAACGCATTACGTGAGGCAGGTCGGGCATAATGGCTATATTATCCCCTGTAGGTGATGTAAGGGCGCTATACTCGACTACCGACCCCTCCACAAACATTCGCAGCGATTGCCTCCTCAAATCCATCCCACCCCAGGCGCTTGACCAGCCCCGACGGGTGATGATATCGTAGTTGGAATTTGCGGGTAGGATCAGAGCAACCTCGTCTGCTGTGGGATGATAAAGCGAAAGCAAATAATACCGATTTCCCGAAAAAGCAGGGAATCCCTTAAATGATTTATCAATTGTAAAATCAAAAAGGCCTTTGCCTACGGTACCGTCAGAGCCGATACCTTCATCGCCGAGCAATCCCAGCGAAGCGTTCAGGATAGTTTCAAGTTGGGTATCGGCACCGCAATCAGCAATAAAAAATAAGCCGCAACCACTGGCAAAATGCACTTCCTGAAAGTGAAAGATGGTGGTTTGGTTGGTGATGCGATCTATCACTACACGCGGATGCTCGATGGTTTTGTAAATTTCTTCCGCATCCTGGCTGAACCAGCATCCGTTTTTCACATGGTCTCCATCGAAACTACTGGCTATATCCAGTTTTTCCTGTAATGCCGCTTCCAATAGGCTTTTTTCAAAAAAACGAACTTTGCGATACGCTTTCTGCTCGCTGTATTTACCTGCACTGAAGGCAGGTTGTGCGAGGTGGAGCGGTTTGGGAAAAAACAATCGTTCGCCGGCATAAGGGAATGCAGACGAGATGACCAAATCGCTCAGTAGCTTGTTCACCCAAGCATCACCTCCCAATAAATTTGCGCAACAGCACAATGCACTGAACAAGGTATCGGAGTGGATCATCACCTCTGATGTCTCGTAACCGTAACTACCCGCATCAAGATGCATACCAGAAGGAAAACTCAATTTATAAAGTTGAATGCTCATAGCTATTTATTGAGTTCCTGGGGAATTTCAACTACTCCTGTGTAATTTTGCCAGCTAACCAGGTCTTCGTAGTGCGACTTGTCTTTGTATTGCAGTTTGGTCACTGCAATATCCACTTGTCCGCTGCCGCGCGTTCCTTTGCCCCCTAGATAGTCGTTTTGTACCAGTGTCAAACTGCGGAATACCTTTTGAAGAATGCCCTTTTCATCGTCATCCTCGTATATATTGACCACAATACTCATGTCGAATTCTGCTCCTGCCGGTACTCTTTCCATTTGGCGGGGAGTTGCTGCGGAGGTAATACGATCGATCACTACCTCGGTTTTTACTTCGGTATAGGGCATATCTGTGTTTTTGGCTTTCTCCAATTTAACAAGTGTATCCTTGGTCATCAGGCAATCGCGCACTATAATACGGCTCGTGGGCTGACGCTTTTCCTTCATTTTTTCAGGAATAGTGCCAAAAATTTTAGAAATAGATACGTGATCTTCGTCAACCTCAGTGTATGGACTAGCCTTGATGTTCGCATCTTGTCCGCCGCCAAATTTACCTTCCAGTTTTTCCAGCAGTGAGCGCATTTTGCCCTTGAGAGAAGAACCAGGAATATACGGCTGGTTGTTGAGGGGGTTGCGTACCACGGTGGCGTCTGCACCTCCAATAGACATACCCAGGTTAGTGCCTCCGATATGCAATCCTGTACGGGCAGTTATGACACCTTCAATAAGAATTTTTTTAGATAAAAAACCGTTTGTATTGCTCATTGTAATGATTTTTCTCGTGAATAAATTAGACGATTACTTACCGCCAAAAGCGCGATGATAAGCCAATACGGCTTCGAAAAAGTTGGCAAAATTCTGGAAGCGTTTGAATTTATCATCGTCATCGCTGCCTGCCAAAACCGCATCGACAGCCTGGTCAAATACTTTGCGAAAATCTTTAGAACCTTCCGTCCCTTTGCGCTCAGTGGAATAGGCCAGACGTGGTTTTAGCAGCAGCAGTGGATTTTTCACTTCCGCGAAGCTGTCTTTCATTCGCATTTTCACTACTTCGCCGTATACATTACGGATTTGCGAAGTGGTCAGCGCTTCCCCTCTGTTATTAAATAAGCCGTCCCTTCCTTTAACTGTGGGCGCAGTTAATTCCTTCCCGAAGTGTTCAGCATATTTAATCGCAATATCTGTGAGGCCATTCGCAATCCAGTCACCTACGGCTTTATCGCCATCTATTTTCTGTTTGTTAATTTCGAATGTGATCATTATTCTTCTGATTTAGTTCTGGTTAAATAATCTGCCCAACGCACGGCGACGGGCAGTATTTCGATGCAATTGCGTTCTATTTTAATGGTTTCATCATTGTGGCTGCGTTCGAATTTATTGATAAATAGGTTAGTAGAAAATTCCCTGATCTCCTTTTCCAGTTCTTTGTCATTCCTAATGCGGTCGGCAAAACGATTTAGGTAGTAACATCCTCGCCATCTCCATCGGCCCCATAGCGGGTCAGCCGGAATATGGATATGTTTTTTGTACCAATTTGGCCCATCCTCTTTTTGGAGCCGTTTAACCAATTGTACATGATCGTCATAATCGGCGCCCATAGCATTTAAAACATTGATAAAACCTTTACTGACTTTTTTACCATCAACCCAATTAGCCCATTGTCTGGCCCAAGCTTGCACGAATTCAAAATCCTCCCAGCGCATAGGTACTCCTAAAAAGCAGATACTATTTTTATACGATTTGGATTCTCCTGGGGTTTTCCAGCTTTTCGCCTGATCTAGCGCGTCTTGTGCGTATTTGGCCACTTTGTATAGGGGAAATTTGTTTTCAAACAAAGCAATACCTGCCGACAAGGTTAGATCGGGATTGTTGCATGAAAAGGCTGTGAATTTTGTATGTATCCACCTCGCTACATCAGGTAATACATTCCACACCCCTACGATGAATAAATCATCCCCGCCTGCGTAAACAATATTGAGGGCATCTTCCAGGCACACTACATCTTTCTCATTTTTAGTTTCTTCCTCAGTTTCAACCACCCCCTTATTTACACACCACCAGCAGGATTTCAATTTATTCAGATAGCAACTAAAAAAGAAATCCATCATGGTCGAGAGTTGCACAATGCGGGAAAAAGCCGGCTTTTTTAATCCTTTGTGAAATACATGTCCTAGGTTATCCACATCCATGCGAAGTACGCCGAGGCGAGGGTAATTATAGGCTTGTTTTATCAATTCTTCGAAAGTTCCGTCAAATCGCCAATCCCCGCCGTAAAATCGCCAGCCTTGGATAATTTCTTTACCTCGAGAAACATGTAAATGATTGTCGTTATTTAGATATAATATCCGATTTTTAATTGCAGGATTTGTATTTTTTCTGTCGTTAACAAAGTCAATATATTCTAGTCCCATTATAGAGAAGTCGGAATAATCAGATGTAAAAATCGCCTTCGTTTCTTTTCTCAAATCTGATCCTACCCATCTCGATCTATATTGTTCTGAAGATATATATTGGCGGTTATTTGGATTGAGAATATTGCCATCATCGTCTAATTCTTCGAACACTTCCAATTCTCCATTTACTTCATGTTTGAAGTGGAATGGCTTAAATTGATCCATACGTACCGGCTTAGATACCGGTAAATTAGTTTTGATGGTTAATTCCCGCTTTGTAGCCTGACATAGTGCCAATTCTCCGTGTAATGCGCCTGGTCCGAAAAACGTCGGATCAGTTAAAATATCTTTATACTTCTTAGTTTTTGCTTCATCTGTAATCCGAAATAACTCGGCCCAGCGTTCATTAATAACCTTAAGGATTTCCTCTCCGCTGACAGCTAATTTCCCAATCACTAAACTGAGGTTTCCGTCATACTCGGCCAATAGTTTTTTCTCCATTTCAGGTTGCAAATCGCCTAACTCAATTTCAACCTTTTTAGTATTTGGCAGCAATAGGCAAAATTTACCCCCCGTGGAAAAAAGTATATTAGCATGGTAAAGGTTGCATCGTTCCAATATGGTATATGCGATGCTATCTACTACCTGCTGCAGCCAAAAACTCCTGCCTTTTAAGGCCTTCATTGCGCCTGCATGCGCAATATTGTATATAAATTTTTGGATGCCGGTGATATCTCCACAAACCATCAGATATGCGGGCTCGTCCCGCATCTTTTTTATTTGATCTATATCTAGTGTTTCCAGATATACGCCGTTGTTTTTTTCTGCAATAAAATCGTGCAAGCAAAGTGCAAGCGCCGCCGTCAATCGGGAATGCTCATAAAGGGAAATATCAGGTACGTTTTTATAAAAAGCAGCCGGGATACACCAGAGGTATTTCTTACACAAATACAGCAGACTGTCGGGGTGAATATCCTTGATTCTCCCCGCTTCCTCATACAGATCATCCCATTGTTTCCTATATTGCTGGGTCATCGAGTCTCCTGTATTTTTATTTTCAAAAGGGAATTCGAATCCATCTGCAGTAAGTCGACCCAATGCTTGCTTCCAAGGCTGTTCGTCCCTGTCTTTTAGCATGACTTTCGACAAAATAGCCTGGAAAAATCGACGATACGGAAGATCGTCATCTTCTCTTTCCGAACTCGCCAAATTATCGCCTTCACAAACAAGGGCAGCCAGCGCTTTTTGAAGCGAAGTACCTGACGACTTCTTCAAGTCGCCTTCGTGGTGGTTGGCCACGATGTAGGCAATGTCGTCGTCGCCCAACCATTCTTCGGCAAACTTTTTCGACAATACTGGGTGCTTTTCCATGCCCGGCCCAAATTCCTTCAAGGTATCGGCATTGTATGTCCTTTGCCAGAACTTACCTATATCGTGAAGGAGGGCGGATTTGTAGACTACTTCTTTATGCTTATCCATAGTTTTCAATTAAACTGGTTGTTTGAATGCGCCCAATATTCTATCAGTTAGTGTGTCATATCCATTAGAAAAAGATAATTTATTTCCCGCTTTTTCTTTGTATGGGGGGGGTAGTTGACCTGTACCCAGGACAACTATTCTCACACTATCTTTTAGCTGCAATAGGTGAGAACCAAATTCTTCATGAACTTCTACTAAGTTGCGATTCAGATAATTGAATAGGACTAATCGCGTCTCAGAAAGATTTATTTTAGCAATATCTTGAAGTTCAAGGTAATCTGCATTTGAGAATCCTTCATTAGCAATAAACTCAGCTAACTGAATTGGCTTAGGAGATGGACTGACAACTACTATTTTTTGTTTTTTTAATTCAAATTCTTTAACCAATAATCGAAGTGTATTTTCTAGTACCTCCTTCTGCACATTAAGCTTATCTGCAATTTTTGCCATCGCTTTGTCTTCTGCCCATTTTTCTATTTTACTTTTCAGAGAAAACCATGTCAAAACAGGAAGCAATACTGCCGCTATTGCAGTACACCACAATACAGCGATATTATAATATTGGGCGATAGACTTTAAAGCAGATATTTCCTCTTTGCTAAAAGCACCTGCATTTTGCCCCATTAATATAAAAGAACAAAACATTAGTATAAGAAATATGAATTTCCGTTTTAACATAATATAATATTTTTGTAGTTTATTAAAAATTGATTTTCAATTAATTATCACCT
Source organism: Saprospiraceae bacterium (assembly GCA_016787505.1). Taxonomy (GTDB): domain Bacteria; phylum Bacteroidota; class Bacteroidia; order Chitinophagales; family Saprospiraceae; genus JABWBR01. The sequence continues at coordinate 13,161 of JAEUUQ010000173.1, forward strand.
TAGAACTTTCGCGTTTTTTCCGGCAGCTAAAGCAGCCGGTACTATCAGCCCCTCACCCTCCTCACCACCCCAAACCCCTCCCCTGCCCCGTTCCCCAGGCCGATATAATTCGGCAGGGAGACATTGGCGGAGAACTCGATGGTAAAGGCCAGGACTTTAATATCCTTAAAGCTCACCCATTCTTCTTTGAGGAGTTTTGAAATTTTCACCTCGAAGCGGCGCTCAAGCGTCCAGCCGACGCCGCGGGCGAAGGAGAGGATGTGGGCGCTGAGTAAGCTTTCTAGCAAAGCGTATTTGTCAGCCAGGCCCTCGAGTTGCTGCCATTCGCGGAATTTATCGCTGTTGAGGGCGCGCCATTTGTGGATGCGGTAGTGGAGGGGGTTATCCCATACGTTGAGGTTGATCTGGTCTACGTGCAGGCGGGCGATGCGCAGATCCTGTTTGGTGGCGCCGATGCGCACGCTCCAGTCGGCCTGACTGAAGAGGTTGTGGGCTTCTTCGATGCAGTCGTCGAGGAAGAGCAGCATGGGGCGCATTTCGGCGCCGCGGGTGTCTATTTTGTATTGGATGAGCGGGTAGCGCTGGTGGAAGCCGCCGGTTTCGTTGTTGTGGTTGTGAAACCACTCGTGCTCGGGGCCGACTTTTCCGGCTATGGCGCCCCGGAATTTGGGCAGCTCCCAGGGAGCGATCTGGTTGTCGAAGGATACCGAGAGTAAGCGGAGGGGTTTCATGGCTTAATGGTATTAATATTTGAGTATACGGAACAATGGCGATATTGTTACGCGATTGTTGTTATTTGCTTTATACGACGATCTAAGAATAAGGATAGCGCTAAATAGTAGTTCTTCTGCGAGTATAGCGTTTTTATTTTGTTTGTGCAAGTGAATGGGGAAGTTTTTTTAGTATGGGGGGTGACAGCCGCGGAGCAGCTACGGGGGTGACAAGGTGACAGGGTGACACGAGACAAAATTGTTGTCGGTTGTCAGTTATCGGTTGTCGGTTTCAAACATCCTTCCCATCCTTCCAAATCCCCAACATCCTAATTAAAAATGATCCCCAACCGCTCTTAACGGTGGTGACATGGTGACATAGTGACATGGTAACAAGGCAGTTAAAATCAGTAGAGACGCGATTAATCGCGTCTCTACTGATTTTAACATCACCGCTGGCATAGTTATCCCCTTACTTTGTCTGACAACGGAGAACGGAGAACTGACAACCCACAACCCACAACCCACAACCGAGAACATCAAACATTAACCCAACCATACACCAACGCTGCCATAATTCCGCCCAATAAGGGGGCCACGATGGGTATTGCCGCATACTCCCAGTCGCTGCTGCCTTTGTCTTTGATGGGGGAAATGGCGTGAAACAGTCGCGGTCCCAGGTCGCGGGCGGGGTTGATGGCGTAGCCGGTGGTGCCGCCCAGTGAAAGGCCGATGACCCATACCAAAAAGGCTACCGGAATAGCGCCTATGGCGCCCAAGCCGATGGGTGTGGAGGTTTCGCCGTTTTTCAGTTCGGCGCCGGTGATGCTGAATATCACGAACATCAAGACGAAGGTGCCGATAAACTCAGCTGCGAAATTGACGGGCAAGTTGCGAATGGCGGGGCCGGTAGAGAATACGGCCAGCTTGAGGCCAGGGTCTTCGGTCTGGTCGAAATGGTCTTTGTGTATGAGCCAGGTGAGGAAGGCACCGAAAAATGCGCCACCCATTTGTGCAACCATATAACCGGGGACGAAGGCCCAGTCGAAATCGCCTTTTACCGCTAATGCCGCCGTTACGGCCGGGTTGAGGTGCGCGCCACTGTGGGGGCCGGCTACGACTACGGCCACGTATACGCCAAGCGCCCAACCGGTGGTGATGACGATCCAGCCGCCGTTGTTGCCTTTGGTGCCGTTTAGGACTACGTTGGCCACTACGCCGGTGCCCATCAATAGGAGGATGGCGGTGCCGATGAATTCTGCGAGGTAGATGTTCATAATTCGGTTGTGGGTTGTGGGTTGTGGGTTGTCAGTTCCGTGTAGTATTGGATGGCCTTGATTGCTTTGTGCCACTGGGCAATGCCTTCTTCTACTTTGGCGTAATCATCCTGGGGGGTGAATACGCGGTCGACCTGCCAGAGGTCTTTGATTTCGTCGGCGCTATTCCAATAGCCGACGGCCAGTCCGGCGAGGTAGGCGGCGCCGAGGGCGGTGGTTTCGGTTACTTTGGGGCGGACTACCCGGGTGTTCAGCACTTCCGACTGAAATTGCATGAGCAGGTTGTTGACCGTGGCGCCTCCGTCTACGCGCAGTTCTTTGATGGGCACGCCGCTGTCGGCTTCCATAGCTTTGAGCACGTCCATAGTTTGGTAGGCGATGGCGTGCAGGGCGGCGCGGGCCAGGTGGCCGGCGGTGGTGGCCCGGGTGAGGCCCAAAAGGGTGCCCCGCGCTTTGGCGTTCCAATAGGGCGCGCCGAGGCCGGCGAAGGTGGGCACGAAGACCACTCCTGCCGTATCGGATACGCTGGCGGCCAATTCTTCGATTTTGCCGGATGATACGATGATGCCCAGTTGGTCTCTGAGCCATTGCACCACGGCGCCTCCGATGAAGATGCTGCCTTCGAGGGCATAATCGGTTTTGCCGTTGATCTGCCAGGCGACGGTGGTCAGGAGGTTGTTTTTGGATAAAACGGGTTTATCGCCCACGTTCATGAGCATAAAACAGCCGGTGCCGTAGGTGTTTTTCACCATGCCTTTGTCGATGCAGCGTTGTCCGAATAAGGCCGCTTGCTGGTCGCCGGCGATGCCGGCAATAGGGACTCTCGAGCCGAAGATGTTGGGCTCGGTTTCGCCGTATGGCTCGCTGCTGGATTTTACCTGGGGCAACATCTTTTTCGGTACCTTGAATAACTCGCAGAGCTCGTCGTCCCAGTCCAGGGTATTTATATTAAAAAGCAGCGTCCTGGAGGCATTGGACACATCCGTAATATGCAGTTCGCCCTGGGTGAGGTTCCAGATCAGCCAGGTATCGATGGTGCCGCAGATCAATTCGCCGGCCTCGGCTTTTTGTCGGGCGCCGGCCACGTGGTCGAGTACCCACTTGATTTTGGTGCCCGAAAAATAAGGGTCGATGACGAGGCCCGTTTTTTGCTGGATCAGGGGGGCTTTGCCGTCTTCGCGGAGTTGCAGACAAAAATCCTCGGTGCGTTTGTCCTGCCACACGATGGCGTTGTAGATGGGTTTGCCGGTGTTTTTATCCCATACTACCACGGTCTCCCGCTGGTTAGTAATGCCGATGGCGGCAAGATTTTTTCCGGTGAGCTCTTCTTTGGCGAGGGCTTCGGCGGTGACGGCCGCCTGGGTCGACCAGATTTCTATAGGGTCGTGTTCTACCCAGCCCGGCTGGGGGTAATGCTGGGTAAATTCTCTTTGGGCCATGGCAATGGTATTACCGTGGCGGTCGAACAGGATGGACCGTGAACTCGTAGTTCCCTGATCCATGGCTAAGATGTATTGGGCCATTGTTGTGGATTTTCAAGAATCTATGAATCTCGCATTGTTTTTCTCAGTTTTTGGGGTGGTGACGGCCGGGCAAATACCCTTTTGCCAAATCCTGGAATTCCCTGACCTGCCGGGCCTGCCATGCCTCGTCGTGGTGCAATTCTTCGGCCATTAGCCGGGCTACCTCGGGCGCCATACGGCAGGCGGCCTCTGCGTCGAGGAATAAAGCCCTGAAACGCCGGGCCAGCACGTCTTCCACCGTCAAAGCCATTTCTCTTCGCACAGCCAGGATTACCTGGGCTTTGATGAAGGGCATGGTTTCATCGAGTAAATCCAGCCGGCTCACGTTTTCTGTTGTCAGCTCATAAAGATAGGGTAAATCGGCGCCATAAAAATACAAAGGATTGTGATCAATTTTCAGAGGCCGTTTATGTGGGTGTAAAGACCCGTGAATGGCTATTTTTTCGGAGGTACTGGGCCTGGCGGGAAGCCTGTGACGGGCGATAACCGCGTTGACGGTATCTTCGCCCATCTTGCGGAAGGTAGTCCATTTGCCGCCCAGCAGGGAAAAAAGCCCGGAGTCGGAGACTTGTATTTTATGGCTTCTCGAAATTTCTTTGGTTTTGTCGCTGCCTTCTTTCTGAGCCGCCAGGGGCCTCAGTCCGGCAAATACGCTTAGTACGTCGGCCCTCGAGGGGGGCCTGACGAGATACTTTTGGACGGTTTGTAAAATAAATTCTATTTCTTCTTCCAGCGCTACGGGTTCAAAGCTATAGTTGGTCACCGGGGTATCGGTGGTGCCGGCAATGACCTTGCCGTGCCAGGGCACCAGAAACAGCACCCGGCCGTCTTCGGTTTTTGGGATTAACACGGCATCGTCGGTGTCCAAAAAAGAGCGGTCCAATACCAGGTGGATGCCCTGACTGGGCCTGATGGTGCTTGCGGAGCCTGGCCGGTCCAGTTGGAGGATCTCATCCGCAAAAACGCCGGTAGCGTTCACGACTACCTTTGATTTGATTTCATACGAAAAGCCTGAAAGGCTGTCTTGCGCCACCACGCCGGTTATCTTTCCATTGGCGTCTTTCAAAAAACCGGTAACCGGGAAATAATTCAGGGCGGAGCCTCCGTAGTCAATAATCGTCTGCATCAGATTGATTCCCAGTCGGCTGTCGTCAAATTGGCCGTCCTGGTAAGTTACGCCGCAGTAAAGGCCCGCTGAATTCAGCGAGGGAAGCCGTTGCTGCGCCTGGTCTTTCGATATTTTATTAGAATTTCCCAATTTCAATTTACCTGCCAGCAGGTCGTAAAGTTTCATGCCGGTGAGGTAATAAAAACCTTCCCACCACGAAAAGCTGGGAATAATAAAAGTCTGGTTTTTAAAAAGGTGCGACGCATTTTTTGCCAAAATCCCCCTTTCTTTCAGGGCTTCCATTACCAGAAAAAAGTTACCCTGGGCCATATACCGCACCCCGCCGTGAATGAGCTTGGTAGAGCGGCTGGAGCTGCCTTTGGTAAAATCTTTCTTTTCGAGTAGCAGCACCTTAAAACCTCTGCTCACTGCGTCGAGGGCCACGCCCAGTCCGCTGGCGCCGCCGCCGATGACGAGGAGGTCCCAGTCCGTTTCGCTTTTAAGGCGGGATAACTGGTCAGATCTAAGGTATGAAAGCGCGCGCATAACCTTTATAAAATTAAATAGTTGCTAATAGCTACTCGTCCTCCCAATCATCCTCCATTACTCGCAACTGATACCTGCCCACAAACACCCTTATTCGCTTAAGCAGTAGATCGTAGTCGCGAATGGCATAGCCATCGAGATCAAATATACGTTTTTCGAAGTCATATGCTTCATCCATGATGATGACCAGTTTTTTGCCCTCTTTTAGCACGATAATTCTATCCATATCGTCCCAGCGGATTAGTTGCGGATGTGGGAATTCGAGAAAAACACCCTCGCTGCTCAATATCAGGCAATCGCCGGTGTGGAAGATGTGGGGAATGTATTTGTAGCTGCCGTTGACAAAAGCAACGAGTGCCAGCATGATGAGTCCCAGGGCGATTTTACCTGACAACAACATAAAAACGGCTACTATCAATACCAGCAGCATGGCCGATAATTCTGCGACAATATCAAGTCTATTAAACCGGTAGCCAAAATAATCGGGTGTCTGCAAGTCTAATTTGATCTCCTCAACTTGTTCCAACTCAGCAATTCGCTCATAGATAGCTGTAATATTCCGGTGTTCGGCTTCCGTACGCCACTCGGTAAGCTCGAAAACGCTGTTGCCATCCCAAATAAGCCTGTTTTTTACGGCCAGTTCATTCAGCTTCGGCCAGTCGTCTTCTTCGGCCCTGCTGAAGGCCCATATCCGCCATTTGGTGACCAACAGGTTCCAGAGTAACCAGGCGCTTGCAAAGCCGCCCAGAATAGAGAGAATGATGAGTACTATTTTCAGGGTGGTGTTGATATTCAGTAAGGAGGCTAATATGGGTATCCCAAATAATACAATAACTACCGGGAGATTGATCCATAAATGCCCGATAGCGATAAGTTTATATAGCTTCAAGTGTATTTTTTTCATACCATCAGGCTACCCGCCCGTTGTTACTTCCGGCAACGAATATGCAAAAAATACGGTACTACCTGTGCATCCTGCAGGTAAGGTATTTTTTTAACCGTCTCCTCGCTGGGGCAGGGTTCGTTGATTTGCTCAATGGCAAAACCCGCATCGATAACGGCATGGAACCATTGGGTCAGGGTAAAATTAAAAACCGGCACTTTGAAATTGCCGTATAGTTCTTTCAGGTGAGCCGGTGCGGCGCCAAAAATCCACTCCTCAATTTCTCCATCCAGAAATCGAAAATAATCGCCCACTTCAATGGCGTAAGTCCGGCCGTTGGAATCCCTCAAATTTTTTCTATGCGGCGTAATAAAACAGGGGTGCAAAATAGAAAACTGCAAAAATCCGCCGGGTTTCAGCACCCGGAAGGCTTCCTTCAACGCCACTTCCGGATTGGGGATATCCATCAGGCACATAAAAGAAGCGGCAAAGTCAAAACTTGCGTCTTCAAAGGGCAATTCGGTCGCGCTGGCCACCTCGTAACGGATGCCCAGGGGCTGTTCCATTTCCGTTTCCCGGGCTTTTTCAATAAAATATTCCGCCACGTCTATGGCCTTCATTTGCGCGCCGTTTTCGGCCAGCAAGCGGGTATTGTGGCCTTCCCCGCAGCCGATGTCGAGGCCCGTAAGCCCTTCTATTTTAGGTAGTATCCCAAAAAATGCGGGCGTATTCAGGTAGTCGCGGTAGATGTCGTAGCCGGCCCTGGTCAATGCTGTCCAGGCGGGGGCGTTGAGGTTCCAGTGGTGGGATGCTTTTTGGTTGTTATCCATTGTGTGACTTTGGGACTAATGTCGCCAACCTCTTTAAACAGATTATTTAACCACAGAGGACACAGAGTTACACAGAGGGAGCGCAGAGTCATAATAACGCTCGCTCTGTGGAAACTCTGTGTAACTCTGTGTCCTCTGTGGTTAATAACTATCGCTATAGTCTTTCATTGTACACGAATTGTATGCAAAATTCAATAGTGACAATGTAGTATTAAGTTGACGACATTAGCCATAAGGACGATCAATACATTAATTATCAAAAATAATTAATACGATATAATAACGTGAGGCCTATGCAAATTAATTTTCCCTTACCTCTGTAATATCCCCCCCGCCTCCGGTATTCATCAATACAGTGCATGACCAGACCTCGCGGCGTCCCTTCCTCCCTTTCTCTGATTATCACTGACAAAACATCCAACTTCTTATTATTCATCAATCATCTAAAAAGTCATGCCATGATTGTATCTATGCAGGGTAACTGGAAAGTTACCGTCAAATCAAAAAGCGCCGATTTCGCACAGCGATTTGTGGTATCGGGCGCGCTTGTTGGCAATGGGCCGCACAACGGAACCCCGGGCACTTCCGTCCAGGTTATCGGTTCGCAGTGGTCAATTGCCGTACAGAACAACCCGGGCTCCGGGTTTCAGCTTTCCGACACGAAAATCACCTTCCCGACGCAGGTTGGCGAAAATTACGAGTTTGAGATCCGGTCGAACGATGCCGGCCACGACGAAGATTTTAACGACCTGGTGCTCACTTGTTCTACGCCTGCTACCATCAACAATTTTATCATTTACGGCAATGTGTCGCTTTACAGCGGGCTCTGCAT
>JAEUUQ010000185.1 GCA_016787505.1 Saprospiraceae bacterium
CCGAAATACCCCTTGGGTTTGGCAAAAACGACTACGAAGTTTTTCCATGTGAGCGACAACCCCACACTCAGCATGATGAAGGCCAATATGCCACTAATGAGGAGGTCGATGTAGCTCATCCAATATGTTTATTCCTGCGGAACCAAATATACCCAACTTATCCAAAATTCAACGCCCCAAATGCACCAACAAAACGGAAATATCGGCAGGCGTAACCCCGCTGATACGGCTTGCTTGCCCGATTGTGCGGGGTTTCATCCTCGACAGCTTCTCACGGGCCTCAATTGATAAAGAACTTACCTGCTGATAGTCAAAATCTTCCCGCAGTTTTACTTCCTCCAGCCGGGTCATCTTGTCTACCAATTCTTGCTCTTTCAGAATATAACCTTCATATTTCAGGTTAATTTCGGCCAGTTCGATATACTCATCAGGGTAAGCCCGAAGAAACTCATCGACCACCGGCAGGGCCTGGCGCAAATCTTCCGTATTGATGTGCGGACGAAGCAATATGGTGTGCAATTTCACTTTTTGCCTGATCTCCGCAGAGTCTTTCTCCCGCAGAAATCCATTTACATCATCGGGGCCGATGCTGGTATCTTCAAAAAAGCGCTTGATTTGCCGTGCGGCTTCGAGTTTGGCCTCTACGCGTTCCATGCGCTCGTCGGCGCCGCGTATGCCCAACTGTTGGGCCGGCGGCGTAAGGCGAAGGTCGGCGTTGTCCTGGCGGAGTAAAATGCGGTATTCTGCCCGAGATGTGAACATGCGGTAGGGCTCTTTGGTACCTTTGTTGACCAGGTCGTCGATCAACACACCAATATAGGCTTGTGAGCGGTTGAGCACAAATGGCTCTTTGTCAACAACCGCCTGGTGTGCATTGATGCCTGCCATCAAACCCTGGCATGCTGCCTCTTCGTATCCAGTCGTACCGTTGATCTGTCCGGCGAAAAAAAGGTTTCTTACCAGGTGGGTCTCCAGCGTCAGCTTGAGTTGGGTAGGCGGAAAATAATCGTATTCGATGGCATAACCAGGCCGGAACATTTTCACGTTCTCAAAACCCGGCGCTTTGCGCAGTGCTTTGTATTGCACGTCTTCGGGCAAGGATGATGAAAAGCCGTTGACATAGATCTCACAAGTATCCCAGCCTTCGGGTTCCACGAACAACTGGTGCCGGTCTTTGTCGGCAAAACGGTCGATTTTATCTTCAATACTTGGGCAATAGCGGGGGCCCAGGCCCTGAATCCTGCCGCTAAACATCGGCGAATAATCGAATCCGGTACGCAGAATGGCGTGCACTTCTTCGTTCGTATACGTAATATGACAGGGCAATTGTTGCTTCAGGGCAGGCGTATCGGTATAAGAAAACTTGCCGGGGTTCTCGTCGCCGGGCTGCACCTCCATGCGACTGTAATCCAGCGACCGGCCATCCACACGAGGAGGAGTGCCGGTCTTCATGCGGCCGGCTTCGAAGCCCAACTCCACGAGTTGCTCGGTGATGCCGCGTGCGGCGCTTTCACCGGCGCGCCCGCCGCCAAATTGTTTTTCGCCGATATGGATAATGCCATTCAGAAAAGTACCGTTGGTGAGTACCACGGCTTTGCCTGGTATTTCGAGCCCCATGCCCGTGCGCACGCCGCAAATCACGCCGTCTTTCACCACTAGCCCGTTCACCATCTCCTGCCAGAAATCGATATTGGGGTGGGCTTCCAGCATCTGTCGCCACTTGCGGGCAAAGAGCATGCGATCGCTTTGCGCGCGCGGGCTCCACATCGCCGGGCCTTTCGAACGATTGAGCATACGGAACTGCACCATCGTATGATCGGTTACAATGCCCGAATAGCCGCCCAGCGCGTCGATCTCGCGCACGATCTGTCCTTTGGCCACGCCGCCCATAGCAGGGTTGCACGACATCTGGGCAATCGTCTGCATATTCATCGTAGCCAGCAACACCTTCGAACCCAGGTTGGCCGCAGCTACCGCCGCCTCACAACCGGCATGACCGGCGCCGACTACTATGACATCATAAATTGGAAACATAGGCTATTGCACTAGCATAAACTGGCGCGCAAAATTAGCAAAATAATGCCACTCCGCGATAATCCGCCTTTCAACATAAACGAACAGCCGGCAAAAGTGTTTGATATGTCATGCTCGATCTCAATTACAAGACTTTCGGACAGGGCTTCCCGGTCATCATCTTGCACGGCCTCTTCGGCACCCTCGACAACTGGCAGACCATCGCTCGCCAACTGGCCGACCACTTCACCGTATACATCATTGACCAACGCAACCACGGTCGCTCGCCACATACCGACGATATCAACTTCGCACTGCTGGCCGAAGATTTGCGCCATTTCATGGAGTCGCACTGGATATACAAAGCCCACCTCATCGGCCACTCTATGGGCGGCAAAACCGCCATGCAGTTTGCCCTCGAACACAGCGATATGGTTGACAAACTGATTGTGGTCGACATAGCACCCAAAGCCTACCCCGGCGGCCACGAAGAGATCTTTTCAGCCCTCACTTCCCTCGACTTGCAGGCCATCGATAGCCGGCAACAGGCCGAAGTCCTGCTCAAACGACGTATCCCCGAGCAGGGCACCCTGCAATTCTTGCTCAAAAACCTCTCCCGCGATACCGATGGCCGCTTTGAATGGAAAATGAACCTGAAAGCCCTTTACCGTCATTATCCCGACATCTTAGCCGCCGTCAACGGCGCCCATCCCTTCGAAGGCACCACCCTTTTTATCCGCGGCGAGCGCTCACCCTACATTCTTGACGAAGACATGGAAGAGATTCACCGCTTGTTCACCCAGGCTACTTTGATCACGGTGCCAAATGCCGGACATTGGGTACATGCGGAGCAGCCGGAAGCCTTGTTGGGAATTTTGCGGGAGCAGTTGGGGGAGTAGGCTGAGAGAAGAGTGAAGGAATGTGAAAAGGATTTCGAGACTTTCAGCGAACAAGCTACAGTTTAACAGTCTGAAAGTCCCCAACCACTTCCACCAGCTCATTCATCATCATCGCCGTGGCGCCCCACAGCACTTTTCCCATCACATCGAAATACGGCACATTACTGATTTTGAGCTGATTGCCAAGCAGCACCTCAGTTTTTTGGCGGGCATCGGGTTGGCAAAAGACAGAAAACGGCACTTCGAGAATACCATTCACCTCTTCTGCTTGAGGAGAAAATTGGGGCGTATAGTTGACATAGCCGACGAATGGATTTACCAGAAAATTGCTGATCGGAATATAGAGCTCCGTGAGCCGGCCTAATACGTTTACCTTGGTATGGTCTACGCCGACCTCCTCATGTGCTTCGCGCAGAGCTGTTTGTTGGAGGTGGCCGTCGCCTTCTTCAAATTTCCCGCCGGGAAAGCTAATCTGCCCACCGTGGCGATCTTTGGCATGGCTTGCCATTTTTCGCTCGATAAACACGATGTGCCAATCTTCATTTTTTGGATAAAAAAGGGCCAGCACGCCTGCAAGTCTGGCATCGGGTGGTGCAAGGGGCAGATAGCGGCGGTCGAGATGCGCCATCCGGAATTGCGCTTCGCGGCCCGGCAAGGGCTGGGTCAGGCGCTTCTGCAAATAATCGATGAAGGTATCCATAGTTGAATTGCGGATTGCGGAATGCGGATAGTTTCTATGATAAATCCGAAATCCGAAATCGAAAACCCGAAATCGAAATTACTCCTTATTCGACTTCTGCAAATACAGCTCCATGGCCATTTGCATAGAAGGAGCATCGGGTATGGGCGCTTTAATGTTAATGGTAAGACCGTGTTCCTCTACTGCTTTACACGTAGTATTGCCGAACACCGCGATACGGGTATCATTTTGCTTAAAGTCGGGAAAATTGTCGAAAAGCGACTGAATACCCTGCGGGCTGAAAAACACAAGCATATCGTAAGTCACATCGCTGAGATCGGAAAGGTCGCTGCTCACCGTGCGGAACATCAGTGCTTCCTGCCAGTTGAAACTATTCTCATCGAGGTATTGGGAAACCTCTATAGCGCCCAGGTTGGAACAGGGCAACAGAATTTTTTCGTTGTTCTTGTGTTTTTTGAGTGCGGGCGCCAGGTCTTCGATGCTGCGAGTGCCTGCAAAGACTTTGCGTTTGCGGTACACTATGAACTTTTGTAAATAATTGGCGATAGTTTCTGTAAGACAGAAGTACTTGGTATCCTGCGACATACGAATGCGCATCTCTTCGCAAAGGCGGAAGAAATGGTCAATCGAATTTTTACTGGTAAACAGGACAGCCGTATATTCATCGGGACGAATGCGCTGTTTGCGAAACTCCTTGGCAGAAACTCCTTCTACGTGGATAAAGGGTCGCCAGTCTATCTGCAGGCCATATTTCTTTTCAAGCTCGTAGTAAGGGGATCTTTCGGGTTTGGGTTGCGAAATCAGGATAGTTTTCACCTTTTTAAAGGTCTCCGTCTGCGCTATACCATTCACTGTCATTCAAGTAAAGTTTATATTAACCCGTCTTAAATGTAATCCTGCACCATCGTGATCAACCTGATCAATACCATAACGGGCGCTATTTCGATGGCGCAAATATACAACAAAAAGTGGAATTTATAATAGATTAAGAATTTATTGGCAATTGAGAGCGCCCTAAACG
>JAEUUQ010000186.1 GCA_016787505.1 Saprospiraceae bacterium
TGGAGCCGCCCGGAGGTTTCCCCCCCCAGTATCTGGTTGAGCATTTGTATCCTTGGGAGATTGGCAGAACCCGGATTGAGTACTATTGGCGATGAAAGATTCAACACAGCCTGTGCCATGCCAATTTTGTGTATTACACTAACCTTCGTTTGCGCGGGAGGTTCTGGTATCGGAAAATATTCGAGCAACCCGGAGCCTCTTTTCCATGTCTCAAAATATTGGCTGGCGAGTACCCTCACCTGGTCTGTATTCACATCGCCGGCCACCACCAGGTAGGACATTTCCGGTTTAAACGTATTGTAATAATAAGTAGAACAGCGAGCGGCAGTGAGGTTATTCAGCGTTTGAGGGGTAATCAACTCGCCATAAGGGTGTTCGCTTCCATTGCGCAATACGGCGGCTACCTTGTTGGCAACTGCCGTAGGATCACTCCGGCTTGATAACACGCCTGATATCATAGTCTGCCTTATGCTATCAAAAGCAGGCACGGGAAAGGATGGATTGATAACTATATCGGCCATCATATGTAACATAGTGCCGATATTGTCGGGGGGACAGGAACCAAATAATCCGTTCCGTCCCGAAGAGAGCGAAGCATCAGTTGTATCGAGCGTTTCCGCTATTTGAGCCGCATTGCGGTTATTGGCGCCGGCCATGAGTAGCCTGCCCGTTAGTTCCGCCATGCCCGCCAGTTGTCGCTCGCCCATAAGCGGCAAGTCGACAAAAAGCTGCATGTAAACTTCCTGCAAAGCGGGATTTTCTATCACGATGACCTTTAGGCCATTTTCCAGGTCGAAGCGCTGGTATGGCGGCATGGGCTGGTAGGTATCGCCCTGCTGAGCTTGCAACCCTAAGACTGAAATCCAGCATAATATGCTAAAAAGGAAAACTTGTTTTTTCATTGTTCGCGCTACTCCTTTCTCTTATTTTCGATAAGGAAGCGCAAAGATATACAGTAATAATAATGAAGAATGAAGATTGAACAATGAATAATGAGGATTTATCAAACCACCTTATCCGCACAGGAAGAGCTGGCAAAGGCATCGGGTTTTGCTTTGAACACAAAACCCATTCCAAGTATATAGCCCATTGCTTCTTTGAGTGCCAGGTTGGACTGGAATGCGGGGTCAGTGTTGATGTCGGCATGGACTTCCAGGGCTACGTCGTAGGAGTCGAGCAGGTCGCAGAGCGAGTAGGCCACTTCTACTGAGCGGGCCACTTCGGAGATCATTCGTTCGCGAAGGCTCATTTCTTTTTCATAGCGGCTGTTGCTGATAAACATAAAGCCCCCTTTCTTTTCCCGAAGGAAAACCACGACGGTGGCAAACTCTATGATATCGCCACGTACCTGAGAATCTGAACCGATGCAAACCTTGAGTTTGTACCCCAACTCTGTTTCTCTGATGATTGCCTCTTCTACTGCAGCTTTAAGCGGCATTTCAAGGCGTTGTCCGTTAAGTCTTCTCCAATTCATGCAGTAAGCCGATTTTTAACAAAACTACTAAGCAATTTTGCCATATGCGTTACTTCCAATTCAATTTATCACAAAATTAATATTGGATTAACGCTTATGTAAACGGGTTTGCTGCCAGGAAAGTTCCCGAAGCGACTTAGGGCTGTTACGGTTAGCGGTAAACGCTAACCCTACCCTTTCATCTCAGTGTCACCCAGTCGGCGACAGTCACAATGGCGGCCAGTTCGGCGCCGTTGGGTTGTTGTTTATAAATAGCGGCGTCACCCATTTGCAGTAGAGGGCCGGGACTACCTGTGGGAAAAGAATGCGCGGTAAGTAACACAACGCCGTTGCCGGCGGGTAAACCATTGATCAGGTCAAGGGTACGCTGGTAGCGGCCATTTTCATCGCCATATACGGTGTAAGTAAGGGATTGAGAAGTTTCGATAGGGAGTTCGGGTTTGACATCAAAACGCTGGGCGGTTTGGATACAGCGGCAAAATTCGCTGGACATAATTTTACTGAAGGGCAAGCCAATATTTTTGAAAGCCGCACCGGTTTCTGTTGCCTGCTGGCGCCCTTCGGTCGACAATTGTCTGGCTATAGTAGAGTCGCAGCTTTTCCACCATTCCGGGATAGTGGAGTTAAAATTGTCGATCCCAACCGTTGCATTGGCATGGCGGAAATAAATGACATAACCGCCGTTGCGCATGGTTTTAAACAATTCGGCATGGTAGGTAACCAATACGATGCGTTCCGCCGAGCGCGCAGGATCGTTTTTGCTGGTGGCGGTGACGATGAATTTGCCCTGTTCGCCGGGTGCAATATACATGCCATTGCCGTCAATGATTCCTGCGGTGGCCGACCAGTTTACAGATTCACTGGCGTCCAGTTGCAGGGTATCGCCAGGTTCGATCAGTAAATTACCCTCGGGGGTAATAACAATCGCAGTTGTGCTATCGTCATCATCGCGCTCGCAGCCGGAAAAGACAAGGGAGGCGCCGGCGAGTGCCAGCAATAACAAAAGTCGCATATACTTCCAGTTTTGATCAGGGTAAATATACGCGATATTTTGTGTTGTCATTGCGTCAAACCCCAGATCCAATGTCCTTCCGTGTCGAAATATCCGATTTTGTCGCCTTGTTCCACCCGGAAGAGGCCCTGGCCTGCATAGCTGATAAACTCGTAATCAGGTTGGGCGATGAGTTGGCCGTCGAGATTAGACAGGCCGTTGAGTCCTTCTATGCGTACTTTCGCGTAGCCGCCTTCAAAACTATCAATGCGGTCGTATTTTGGCGGAATAATTTCGATACCTTTTTGGTTAATGATGCCCCATTTGCCGTTGATCTGCACTACTGCCACGCCGTGTTTAAATGCGGTGGCCTTTTCATAATAACCGTCGTACACATTAGCTTGTTCGGTAATATAATAAAATCGCAGTTTTTCGTCGCGCATCAGTCCGCGGCCTTCCTGAAATTTCAGCAACCTGTCCAGGCCGGGTTCCAGGATAAGTTCTCCGTCTAAGCTGACCAGGCCCGCCCGCTTGATGCCTTTGTAAACCACGGCCTTGTCGGCATCAAAATCGAGACAACGCGAAAAATCGAAGGGGATAATCACGGCGCCTTTAACATCGATATATCCGCAGGCGCCATCCTTGTATACTGCGGCGCGGCCTTCATAAAAAGGCGCCGCTTTGGAGTAGATACAAGGAATAACCAATTTGCCGGTAGTATCGATAAATCCGAATCCTTTGCTGTCTTTAACCAATGCCATGCCATCCTGAAAAGGCTCCACCACCACATAACCCTGAGAAGTAATCAATTGCCCCTGCCTGTTAATCACGCCGTAAGTAACCTGCTTATCGCCAAAGCGAACCACTGCCAGGCCCGACGAATCAAATTCGCGGATATCCGTGAAGCGGGGACGGGCAATAGCTTTGCCCCGCATATCGATCAACCCGTATTTGCCGCCGGACACGATTCGCGCCACGCCGCCCTGAAAATCAAAGGCTTTTTCATAGCGGGCGGGGATGGCCATGGCGCCCAATCTGTCGACATACCCTACTCCTTCGTCGTTTTGCACCCAGGCGAGGCCGTTGTTAAAATTGCCGGCGCGTTTATATTCAAACTTGATTTGCACATCGCCCTGCTTGTCAATGAATCCCCATTGGCGCCCCAGTTTAACGGCAGCCAGGCCCTCGCTGAAATTCAATACTTCACGAAAACGGCAGGGGATAACCTCCAAACCATCCACATTGACAAAGCCCCACATTCCGTTGCGCTTCACCGCCAGACGGCCTTCTGCAAAGGAGCCGATCTCATCGTATACAGCGCCAACCCTGAGTTGCCCCAAAGTATCTATAAGGCCGTATTTGGGAGCTTGTACGTATACTTTGACAATACTGTTGTTGGTATTTTCGAGAAACCCGATACCATCGTATTGACAGGGAATGAGCGTATGGCCACTGCGGTTAATCATTCCCCATTTTTCGTTGCAGGCCACTATTCCTACATTGTTGGTAAAGTCGGCAGCATACGTGTATTGGGGTTGAATGACCACGCTTGCACTTGTATCGATATATCCCCATTGGCAGCCATCACATACGAGCGAAGCATCAGAGCTAAAAAGCTGGTCGTATTGCGTATAATCCACCAGGTACCCTGCGCAAAGGTGGTTAGCCAGATAATTGCTCAACTTACCCAGGCTGCCTTTTTCCTTGAGGCTGCCCGACAATTTACCCTGCAGGCTAATCCGTGCCAGGCCGTCTTGAAATTCACCGATATAGGCATAATCCCGCTTCACAATGCGACCTATACGGTCTATTAGTCCGTGGCGGCCGTTTGAAAAGATACATCGCGCCACGGGATAGTTATTGTAATAATCATCAAATCGGATATCCCAAAAGTCGACCTCCGTGACCAGGGCGCCAACTTCGTTGTTGACGAGCCCATAAATCATATCGAAACGGAAAGTTGAACGCTCAAACTCATATTTGCCCGATTTTTCGATACCTACCAAAGTAAAGCCCAGTTTGGGTTCGACTTGAATAAAATGAAATTTGGGTTCGATCTGAATAGCGCCGTCTTCCAACTTGCGCAAACCCCAGCGGTCCATCGCCGGCGAATAAAACCATTCGAATTTCTCGAGCACAAAATTATTGTCGGATACGCCGGATTCCGCTGTATTTTTTTTACTCCCAATGGTAATCTGGAAGTGTTTGTCGGAACTACTGTTGTCTTTTACCAGCCCCTGGTCATCAAAGCTAATAAGAGTAAGTATTTCTTCCCCAGGTTTGTCAGGTTTATAGGTATACGCCTTCGCCTGGTTATTTTCGAGCACGATGCGATTGAATTTGGATTCCACCACTTCTTTACCCAATATATTTGCTACGCCGTATAATCCGTCCTTTTTTACAACACAAACCTTATCGCGCAACGGTGCGATGTAATCGTATTCGAACGGGATAATGGACTGGCCGTCAGTAGTTACCACACCCCATCGTCCTTTAAAATTTACGCGAAACCAATTGCCATCATATGGCTGTATTTCGTTATACTGACAGGACAGAAGCTCCTGCCCGCACCAGTCTATAAGCCCTAGCTGGCGTTTGCGTTTAGTGATGATATATTTTTTTGAAAAAGGATAATAATCGTCGTATTCGCCATGCGTGACAATACTTCCGCAGTTGATGGAATAGAGGTAAAAGGTATTGTCAGCTACCAGTTTGATAAACTGGTCTGATATTTTCTTATAACTGTCGTACTTGGGGGGGATCAATGGGCCTCCGTAGTGGTCGACTGCGCCCCACAACCTTCCTACCCTGTAAAAAAACAGGGTGTCGCTAAGGATTTTGATTTCGGCAGCGGCGTTGGTCAGTATTTCAACACCAGTAGGCGATAGCAGGCCAAGCATATCCCCGCGTCGTGTGACAAAAAAGGCGTCTTCCCGGTAAACCTCGTCGAAGCGGGGCTCGGCGATAAGGCGACCATATTTGTTGACTATGCCCCACTTTTTATTTTGAAGAAAAGCCAGGTATTCGCCATCCCAAACTTGCACCCGTGTATAACCTTTGTTGAGTACTACCTGGCCGTGCAGGTTGATGACCATCCATTCTCCAAAGTCCATGACTGCGATCAGCGTGGAATCAAGTACTTTGAGATCTTCATAGCGGGGAGCAATGATCTCTTTTCCCTCCCGGTCGAGCAATCCGATCTTGCCTTGGCGCTGCATTACCGCATAACCGAAGTCCTTAAAATCACCAATAGCATCATAACCGGGTTTCAATACCACCTGCCCGCTCGCGTCGATTAATCCCCACTTTTTATTGATTTTGACAGGGAAGTATGGCTGAGCCTGAAGCGATATTGACCATAACCCTAAAAGAATACTTGCAATCCAATTCCACCGCATAGACGTTTCAGCTAATGACCACCTGTTTCATGGACAAGCAATTAATAAACGTTGTTTCTAAGTGCAAAGTATAAAGCCTTAACACTTCTCTCGCAAATATTTCATATTTTTTTATATATAACTAATTCCCCAATGAAATTAACAATTGAGCGGAAATCGGTGGATAAGCTCCCACTCCTGTTTATTGTGCTGCAACAGGCCGATTTCACGCACTTCGTAGGTTCTTTCGTAATTTATTTTGGAGAAATAATCCCAGGCCGGGGCGAACAGACGCCGGTGCAGGTCTTTGAAGGCCACAGTCATGTGCGGGTGATAGCCGCGCTTATCCTCGCCGCCCAGATTGAGTTGCTGATGCAGCCGCTGCGACAAAGTAGCCTGCAAAGCTGCAAGCGCCTCGTTTTGGGGCACATCGACAAAGATTACCCTGGGTGGAAAACAATTAAAATTGCGCAAAGCAAGCCAAAACGGCGGAAAAGTGCAGGTCAATTGTTCAACTTCCCGAATTACATCCGATAGCTGCCGAACCGGCCACGAAAAAGGCGGAATAAGCGTAATATGAGGTGGGGAGTGCAGCGCCCGCGAACTTTCAAAATTCGAAGCGGCATACTGCTTGAATGCAGTTACTTCTTCACTGACATCGGCAGGCGCTAATACGGCAATGAAATATAAGCAATGTTCTTTCACAAGAGGGGTTATGAAGGGTTATGAGGGGTTATGAGGGTTGAAATTATATAAACTCCTATAATCCCTCATCAACTTTCATCAACTTTCATCAACTTTCATCAACCCTCATCAACCATTTTTCAAACCACATCATCATGGTGATTGCGGGGAAGAAACAAATAAAACCCCACCAAACCCGCGCCTCCAAAGACGAGGGGCATAGCAAAATAGACCACATCTTCGTCCATTCCGAAGGCTCTCATCACATTACCCATGAGCAAGCCGGCGCCTACCATTACGGCCACAACGCCATGCTTGAGCATGCGCAGCCGGTTGGGGCGTTTCTCAAATACATTTACGTCTTTGCCGTACTCCAGCAGCGCCATACGTTCTTTATGGCGGGAAGAAAAGTAGGTAAAGACTACAAAAATCACCGTACAGAAAAACCCAACGATGGCTACAAGCGGTATTAATATTTCGGGACCATTCATGGCGCTTATTTTTAGATTACGACGAGAACAGAGCCTCGCCGGTTGCAAAAAACTCATTTTTTTTAGAAGTATATTTGCAACCGGCGCCTATTTTTTATCGTCGTAAGCCATAGAACAAACACATGGAAGAAGACATCAGGCTGGTACGCTTAACCTTGCAGGGCAGTCGGTTGGCTTTTCGCCAATTGGTGGAGCGGTATCAGAATTTTGTATTCACCATCACTTACAGGGTGTTGCGTTCAAGAGAGGAGGCGGAGGAGGCTGCACAGGATGTGTTTGTGAAAGTCCACAAAACCCTGGCGAGTTTTGAGCAAAAATCGAAGTTCAGTACCTGGCTTTATACCATCGCCTATCGCACGGCCATCGACGCAAACAGGAGGAAAAACAACGATACCCGATCGCTCGACGACAGCGAGGTCTTTTTGCAGGTGGAAGATACCGCAACTGCCTCGCCTGTGGCCGTACTGCAAAACATGGATTTGCAGGAAGCCCTTCAGGAAGCCATACTCAAGCTAAAACCCGAGGATGCAACGATTGTGACTTTATTTTATTTAAATGAAAAACCGATAAAGGAAATTTCTGAAATCACCCGACTGACTGAAACCAACATCAAAACCCGGTTATTTCGCCTCCGGGAGGCCCTTAAACACCATTTAACCCCGTTTTGGGAGAGTGAGAGAGGGAGGTAGGGAAGAGGGGGAGATCAAAATGAAGTTAACAATGCAAGAAGATCAAATTCTTATCTGGAAATACATAGACGGCGAGTGCTCGGAGGCCGAAAAAAAAGCCGTCGAAGCCAGGATATTCACCGACCCTGCCTTCCGGGTGGAATGGGATTACAGCAAAGCGTTGCAATCTGAATTGTCAAAACAGCAACCCGAACAACCTTCTTTGCGTTTTCAAACCAATGTACTGGATCGCGTATTCAAAGCACTGCCGGCCAAGCCCGCGCAGGAATTACTCCCCCGGTCTTTTGTGCGCTGGACGGCCGGACTGGGCAGCGCGCTCACTGCCACCCTAAGCTGGGCCGTGTTAAACGTTTCTCCCTATTCACATAGCCACAGTCGTCTCGATCATGTGGTGGATTCTGCACTGGCCAGGTTAGCAGGCACTATCCCCTACTCTACTTTTTTTATGATCGCCATGGTGGCAACTACCCTGGCTGTTTTATACCTGCTTGACATGAGCTTGCGCAGGTTTTTTAGGAGTTAGCCGTCGGCTTTTCTGACCTAACTGCCGGCTGCCGATATCTAATAAAACCGCAATCGCTCCCCCATTTTTTGTTCGTTAAACTGCCCGTCCCGGTACGCCAAATGTCCGCTGACTATGGTGCTTACCACTTTCCCCGTGAATTTGTGCTCTTCCAAAGGCGACCAACCGCACTTGTAATGGATATTTTCTTTCGCCACCATCCACTCTCTTTCGGGGTCGATGATAGCCAGGTCGGCCCAGTAGCCCTCCTGTATAAATCCCCGCTTTTCTATGCGAAAGCAAATTGCGGGGGCGTGGCACATTTTTTCAACAATACGCTCCAGACTGATCATG
>JAEUUQ010000200.1 GCA_016787505.1 Saprospiraceae bacterium
GGGCCCAATGCCAATTAAGTCTGAAAAAAAATCCCTAAACTTGTGCCTGCACACAAACCGAACCGTGAAAAAACACCTGCCTGCACTACTAAGCATCGTTTTCCTGCTCGTGACCGCGGCCAGCGCCTACGCCATGTGGCAGCGTACGCAAGACCAACAATTATGGGGCTACAGGCCGCTTTTGCTGCTACTGGCGGGCTGGGGCGCCATTGCCGCTTTTCGCTACTGGCGGGCACAGGGCAAAGCGGGGCAGGAATCGCACCCGAGATGGATGGGATTGTCGACGCTCAGCGGCGTTATCCTGGGGCTGGGATTTCCTGGCTTGTTGCCTTTTCCCTTGCTGCTTTTTGTGGGCTGGGTGCCCTTATTATTATTATTAAAAGAACTCGAAGCTGCCGGCACCTCCTGGCGGCGCATGTTCCGCTATAGCTACCATACTTTTGTCGTTTGGAACATACTCACCACCTATTGGGTAGCCAATACCGCCATGGTAGCCGGTTTGTTTGCCATATTAGTCAACTCGGCATTCATGAGCACGGTGGTAGTGCTGGCCATGTTGTCGCGCAAGCGCATGCCTCGTTTTGGCTTTCTGATACTGGCTGTATATTGGCTGGCCTTTGAATACCTGCACCTCAACTGGGAGCTGACCTGGCCCTGGCTCACCCTTGGCAACGGCTTTGCCCAGTGGTACCCCATTGTGCAGTGGTACGAATACACCGGCGTTTTCGGTGGTTCGCTGTGGATATGGGTGGCCAACCTGCTGGCCTTCCAAGCCTGGCAGCGCTATCGCGAGCAAAAAAAACGGCCCTGGCCTACCCTGCTGCGCCTGGCTGCCCTGATCGCCCTGCCCATCGCCGCCTCGCTGGGGATATACACCACCTGGCGCGACGAAGGCCCGCAGATTGACGTCGCCATCGTACAACCCAACTACGAACCGCACTACGAAAAATTCGAGATACCGGAGCGGGTACAACTCGAGCGATTCCTGCAACTCAGCAGCCAGGTAACCGATAGTCTCACCGACTACCTCGTTTTCCCCGAAACCAGCTTCGGGCTGGTAGAATCGGATAACATGAACGAGTACCCCTCCTTCAACCGGCTGCAAAGTTTCATCAAGCCTTATCCGCAACTGCGCATCATAAGCGGCATCGACGGCTACCACATTTTTAAACCGGGAGAAAAACACAGCGACTACGTGCGCAGCCAAAAGCGCGCCAACGGCGACGTGCTGCACTACGAAGTCTTCAACGCAGCCGTCGAACTTTCACCCCTGCCCAATTCGCCTATTCCATTATATAAAAAATCAAAACTCGTGCCCGGCCCGGAAATACTGCCTTACCGGCACATCTTTTTCTTTTTAAAACCCCTCATCGAACGTCTCGACGGCACCACCGCCGGATTGGCCACACAACCCGAGCGTTCCATTTTTAACAGCGGCAAAGCCGGCATCGGCCCCGCCATTTGCTATGAATCCGTTTTTGGCGAATACTTCACCGGCTATATCCGCAAAGGCGCCCAGGCCATCTTCATCATGACCAACGACGGCTGGTGGGACAATACCGCCGGCCACCGGCAGCACCTGTGGTATGCCTCGCTTCGAGCTATTGAAACCCGGCGCAGCATCGCCCGCGCGGCCAATACAGGAATCTCCGCGTTTGTCAACGCCAGAGGCGATATCTCCCAGCCCACCGCCTACGGCGAGCAGGCCGCCATACGCCAGAAAATAACCATTAGCGATCAACGCACCTTATATGTAAAATGGGGTGACATGATCGCCCGCATCGCTATTTTCCTCTCGTTGTTGTGGTTGCTCAATACGATTGTAGGGGTGCGGCGAGCAAAATCGTGATGCGCGTTTTCGGCCTGGATTTTATTCACCACAGAGTTTCACGGAGTCAAGCTACTGATCTGTGGGACTCCGTGTAAACTCCGTGAAACTCTGTAGTTAAAAAATATCACTGCCCTCCTCCCTACCATTGACTTTGTGCCCAAAACCAATTAATTTGCAAGGTTGTTTATATACAATGAAAGCCTGCCGTAGCGACACGGCAGGCTTTTTGCGCCTATAAAGGAATTTTTAAAATACAGTAATTATGACAGACTTAAATCTGAACACAGCGAAACACCCGATGAAGCAATGGAGCAAACAGCTCAAAGGCGAGAACTCCTGGACGATGTTTAAGGTGATTTCCGAATTTGTAGAAGGCTTTGAAACCCTCAACGAGGTGGGCCCCTGTGTGTCCATCTTCGGCTCGGCCCGCACCCGGCCCGACCACCCCTATTACAAGGTGGCAGTAGATATCGCCCGCCTGCTCACCGAAGAAGGCTACGGCGTGATCACCGGCGGCGGCCCGGGCATCATGGAGGCCGGCAACAAAGGCGCCTCCCTTTATGGCGGCCTCTCGGTAGGACTCAATATCAACCTGCCGCACGAGCAGGGCCACAACAAGTATATCGACCTCGATAAGTATCTCAGCTTTCGATACTTTTTTGTGCGAAAAGTGATGTTCGTCAAATACGCGCAGGCTTTCGTGGCCCTGCCCGGCGGATTCGGCACCATGGACGAACTATTCGAAGTGCTCACCCTGGTGCAAACCGGCAAGATCAGCAAAGTGCCCATCATTTTGGTGGGAATGGAGTATTGGTCGGGGCTCAAGGGCTGGATACGGGAAGTGATGCTCGAAAAAGAAAACAATATCAATGCCATCGACCTCGACCTGATGCCTATCACCGATAGTCCGCAGGAGGTGGTGCAGTATATCAATACATTTTATGCACAGATGAACGAACAGCTCATTCCCAATTACGAGCTCTGATGTTTTTTTTACCACGGAGTTACACAGAGAATAATAATTTACTCCGTGTAACTCCGTGGTTAACTCCGTGTAACTCCGTGGTTAATAACTCTCGTATAGCATAAAAAACTCCATTTTTCCCTTAATTTTGCGCCGGCTTAACCAAACAAACAATGGCATACAGAAAAGAAAAAGACAGCATCGGCTACGTCGACGTGCCTGCTGACAAGTATTGGGGCGCGCAAACGCAGCGCTCTTCCGAAAACTTCAAAATCGGCGGGCACCGGATGCCCACAGAGATCATCCGCGCCTTCGCTATCCTGAAAAAAGCCGCCGCCCTTACCAACCTCGAATTGGGCGTATTAGCCCAGGACAAAGCCGAGATGATAGGCCGCGTGTGCGACGAGATCACCGCCGGCCAGCTCGACGACCAGTTCCCGCTGGTGGTGTGGCAAACCGGCTCGGGTACCCAGTCGAATATGAACGTCAACGAGGTGGTAGCCAACCGCGGCCATGTTTTGCACGGCGGCGCCCTCACCGACGACAAAAAGTGGCTACACCCCAACGACGACGTCAACAAGTCACAGTCGAGTAACGATACTTTCCCCACGGCCATGCATATCGCCGCCTACAAGATACTGGTAGACGTGACCATACCCGGCATCGAGCGCCTGCGCGACACGCTCAAGGCCAAGTCGGAAGAATACATGAGAATCGTGAAGATCGGCCGCACCCACTTCATGGATGCCACGCCGCTCACACTTGGGCAGGAATTTTCGGGGTATGTATCGCAACTCGACCACGGCATCCGCGCCATCAAAAACACCCTGCCCCACCTCGGCGAACTGGCCCTTGGCGGTACGGCAGTAGGCACCGGCCTCAATACGCCCAAGGGTTACACCGAAAAAGTTGCCGAGAAGATCGCCGAGTTGTCGGGGCTGCCTTTTACCTCCGCTGAAAACAAGTTTGAAGCGCTGGCCACCCACGACGCCCTGGTAGAAGCCCACGGCGCCCTGAAAACCGTGGCAGTAGCGCTGAGCAAAATAGGCAACGACATCCGCATGTTGTCGTCGGGGCCGCGCAGCGGCATCGGCGAGATCAACATCCCCGCCAACGAACCCGGCTCGTCGATCATGCCGGGCAAAGTGAACCCCACACAGTCGGAAGCCCTCACCATGGCAATGGCCCAGGTGATCGGCAACGACGTAGCTATCAACATCGGCGGCATGAACGGCCACTTCGAGCTCAACGTATTCAAGCCGCTGATCATCTTCAACTTCCTGATGTCGGCCCGCCTCATCGGCGACGCCTGTGTGAGCTTCGACGAGCACTGCGCCGTAGGCATCGAGCCCAACTACAGCCGCCTGCAGATGCACCTCCAGAATTCGCTGATGCTGGTGACGGCCCTCAATACCAAGATCGGCTACGACAACGCCGCCGCTATTGCCAAAAAGGCCTACGCTGAAGACAAAACCCTCAAGCAAGCCGCCATCGAGCTCGGCCTGCTCACTTCGGAGCAATTTGACGAATGGGTGAAACCGGAGGATATGATTGGGGAACTGCGGTAGGCCGACTGTGCGACTGTACGACTGTACGACTCGTGCGACTGTATGACTATACGACTCGTGCGACTTTTGCGATTCTGTAAAGGTCATCTTCCCGAGGCACCAGGGAAGGTGACACCTCGATCTAAGTCGGTGGTTGAGCGGAGTCGAAACGAACACCGGGGGCGGTCACTGAAACCAGCAACTTCCGTGATTCAGCTCCCCTATTTTGCGGCCTTCAGACAGCTAAAGCAGCCTGTACAGTTGGCTACTTCTTTGGAGTAAAATACTTTTCCATCACATAATTTACGCCCGT
>JAEUUQ010000212.1 GCA_016787505.1 Saprospiraceae bacterium
ATTCACCTCCAGCGTAACCTCGTAAAGGCCGTCGGCGCGTTTTTTGGCGTTGGCGGACATAGTGCGGTTGCCAAACAGCGTAATCGTCTCAAACAAATCGGTCACCAGATATTGGAGGCTATCGGGCGTTTGCGCGCGAAAGCGCTCCAGGAGTTCGTAGGAAGTCGGGTAAGGCGGTTGGCGATAGGCAAAACTATCCACCATATTGCGCAAAGCGGCATTTACCTTCTCCTCGCCGATCATTTCCTTAAAATAATACATCACCGCGCTGCCTTTGCGATAGTGGGCGTAGCCCTGCGTAGCGTCGACTTCGGCCAGTGGGCGTTCTTTTTGTGTTTCCTGGCCGCGGCCACGCAGATAGCGGTCGGTTTCGTATTTTAAAAACTTATAAATTTTATCCTTACCGTAGGTCTTTTCCATCACCATCAGCGCCGTATACTGCGCCATTGTTTCTGATAGCAAAGTAGCGCCCGTCATATTCGCCCCTATCACCTGGTGCGCCCACCACTGGTGGCCCATTTCGTGGGCAACCACGTAGGTCACCATATCGATATCCTCCTCGTCTTCGAGGTTGGCGATAAAACCTATGCTTTCCGAATAAGGCATCGTGCCGGGGAAAGCCTGTGCAAAACTGCCATAACGTGGAAACTCGATAATGCGCGCCTGGCGGTGTTTGTAGGGGCCGAAATTTTTAGAGGCGTAATCCAGCGTATTTTTAATAGAAGCCAGCATCTTGGGTACGTTCCGGCTATGCGGTTTGTGGTAATACACTTCCACATCAACCGGAAGGCCCGAGCTTGGGTCGGTCCATTTTTCACGAGCCACTTCAAAGCGGGCGGAAATAAACGAATAGAAATTAGCGGACTCATGGTCGAGGCGATAGTGAAAATAGCGCCTTCCGTCTTTCGTCCATTCCTTGAGCAGCGAGCCGGGGGCCACGGCTATCTGGTCGGGAGAGGTGCTGAAAACCGTTTCCACGTTAACCCAATCGGAATGATTGGAGAGGTAGCTATTGAAGCGATCGGGTACGAGTTCGCGGGTGCGTTCGGGCAGCACACCTTGTTTTTCAGGAAGCTTATACTTGCGGCGGTCGTTGCGGCTGGTCATTTCGCGATCGGACTGGTAGCCGATTTGCGGCGAAATATCCCCGTTGTTAAAGAAAGAACCGTTGGGGACTACCTGTGTGAGCGACACTTCATTTTCAAAACCTTTACAATCATAAGTAACATTAAAATGTATGCGCATACTATCGCCGGGGGCGAGTGCCGGCGATAATTTGTAAATCTGGTAATCGAGCCTATTATCGTCGTGGAGTAATTGGGCCCTGTCGATCGTCATATCCAATTCCATTTGCAGGCCAACTCCTATGATATGCAGGCTGTCGATTGGGTGGTTGTGTTTGTTCACCAGCATCATATCGCCTTTGATATACAGGTCTCTTTTTTCGGGATACAGGTCTATATTATATTTTAAATCTACCACCGTGGGTTGGGGCGTATGGCGATATTTTCCGTAAGTTTTTTCATAATCGGCCATCAATTGTTTCTCTTCTTTTTCGCCCCGGTAGGTATTGAGAATTTTTGTATTATAAAAAACAAACCCTCCTGTCAGTATCCACAATGCTAGCACAACCAGGCTTGAAAAGCGGTAATTATTCGCAAAAAGCCGGCTCGCATTTTTCCAGCGAAAACGCCAGGCCGTATCCTGGCCGCGCACCCATAGCAAAGCTGCCGCGATAGCCAATATCAGGCAGAACAGCCCCCAATACACATTAAACCACACCTGCCCGCTAATAAAAGGCCCCCAGCCGTTCATATCGGAATATGTGTAGTTGGGAGAGGTATTAAATTTGAGCATATTGGATTCGATGCCGAGCGCCTGGAGTGCAAAAGCATTGACAACCAAAAAAACGATGAACACAAAAAAGCCGATATATTTATTATTCACCAACACGTGAATAAACATCGACAGCACCACCAAAAAAGCCATCCCCACAAAATCGATCAACAGCATTTCTACGGCATACACTTTGAATTCGTAATTCGTATACCCGTGCAGGGTTTGCGCGAATACGCCGACAGCGATACTGGAGAGTTGTACAGCCAGTAATACGCCAAGCACCGCGGCCATTTTGGCCACAAAGGGCACCCATTGCGGATACGGCAGGGCGTTGTAAATCTGGTCGAGGTTGGCTTCGCGTTCTTTCCAAATCAACTGACCCGAATAAATCGTGATAATAGCGATCGTAAACATATACATCGTGCCTCGGATGAGGTCGATAATATTGTAAGTAACAGGGAGTTCGGTACCACCATAGCTTTCGGTAGCGTAGCTCATACTGCCGCTCATATTGGCCACCCCTGCGATCAGGATAACGAGGAAAGGCGCGCTTTTCAAAATGCCCGAAAAATCGGTTTTAAACTTGCTCCACAATTGTTTCCACGGACTTTGTTTCTGGTGTGCGACATCGACCTGCGGCAATGCTTTTAACGCGGCAAAAACCGGTTTGAGTTCGGCGTCGGGTGCCTGCGTTGATTTTTTGGCGGCGCGCAATTTTTCAGAAAAAGAAAAGCGCCAGCAGGCCAGGGCAAGGATGATAAGT
Organism: Saprospiraceae bacterium; assembly: GCA_016787505.1. Classification (GTDB taxonomy): domain Bacteria; phylum Bacteroidota; class Bacteroidia; order Chitinophagales; family Saprospiraceae; genus JABWBR01. The sequence goes on from JAEUUQ010000212.1 coordinate 2,603, forward strand.
CCTATCCCGAGCCAGACCACTCTATTGATCAGCATTAGTCCGGTGAGTCCGATCGATTGGGTATTTCTATCGTCAACCGTCCAATATTTGGTAGCCAGATCAAAGGGTCTGATGCCGAAAGGATCGGTAAACACCGCCAGCCACTCATTGTCGAGGTCGGATATCATATTGCCGGCAATGAGATACCCCACCAGCAGGACGATCGTACCCATAAACGAGGCAATAGCGCTGCGGCTTATGGCTGCGATAGCAAAAACAATGGCGGCGGTAAATATCGTATTAGGGATAGCAAAAACCAATAAGCCGTTGAGATGCGAGCTCCAGTAAGTATCACCGATGCGAGCGGGGTCGAGCCAGGGCATCAGGGCGCCGATCAAGATACCTGCTGATACGCCAAGTGTGGGAATGAGGGCTACCGTCACGGAGCCCCAGAAGCGGCCCATGAGGTAGGCATATTTTTTCAGTGGGGTAGAAAAAACGATTTGGTGGGTATTATAGGCAAAATCGCGCAGTGCTGCTCCTTGCACAAAGGCGGCTACCATCAGCATCATAAGCAGCGACATCACCGAATAGAAATTTTGCACCACAAAAGGCGCATTGCGGTGTACGTTGCCAATGGGGCTACCTATCGTCACATTTTCGCTCGACACGGCAAAAAACAGCATCACGCCTACGAGCAGGAAAAACACGTACACCATCGGCTGTCGAAGCCAGTAGCGGAGTTCGAATTTGAAGATATTCCAGCTCATTGGTTCAACAGGATTTTGCTAAAAAAGACGTCTTCCAGGTCGGGTTGTTCGGCTGCAAAGCCATCGCCGGGGTCGGTTTCGCTAAAGACGTGGATAAAAGGCTTGC
>JAEUUQ010000556.1 GCA_016787505.1 Saprospiraceae bacterium
ACGCTCATGGAATCCGACCTCGACCATTATTTTCGCCGTGCAGCGCTGGCCCGCCAGGCTTTCGAACAACTCTTTCTCCATCGTTTCGAATCGCTTGTTTTCGGCACTTTATCCCGTCTGACTTCCCTGTACGGCATCCACCTATCTGTGCACCAGCACAACCAGGTATTCGCCCCGGCATCTATGCGCATCCTGGAGCCCGGCTATGCCAGCCTGGAAGCGCATATCCACCAGGAGTTTCCGATGTATTTCCCCAGCTACCAGGCCATCAGCAGTCAACTGGACCTGAGCACGGAATTGAGTTTTTATATCGTGTTGCAAAAACCCGATGCCGGGGGCGAGTTGGTACTTTACGATTTGCAGTGGCAGCATACGCCTCCTGCTATGTTACAGCAAAATGTGTTTCTGACCGGCGCCCGCAGCGAAGACCTCGAGCCCTACGATCAGATGCTGCTGGGCCTCGATGCCGGCGATATGATCCTGTTTCCGGCTAATCGGATATGGCATAAGGTGGCGGCGGTGACCGGCAAAGAGTGTGAACGCATCACTATTGGGGGCTTTCTGGCCCGGGCGCGGGATGCAGAGGAGTACCGGCTGTTTATTTAACCACAGAGTTAAACGGAGTAAAACCGAGTGACACAGAGCGTTATCTTGACTCTGTGGAACTCTGTGAAACTCCGTTTAACTCTGTGGTTAAAAATCCTCCGCCCAAATCACGCCTTCACCCCCCCCCACCTGTATCGCAGATTTGTAAAAATATTCCGTCGCTCCAAGCGGTGTGTAAGTATTTTTTTGATCAGCTCTTCAGCCGGCACAAGGGGGTACTCCTGCTCCACAAAACCGATGCTCTTGTAATTATCCGGCCTCGACACATAGTCGTAATTATAGAAAAAATCGCCATCCACTTCAAACCCCTCGATTTTGCCCGAATCTTTGTGGTAAAAATAATGCAAAATAGGCGACTCGGCGGGTCGAATACCGATAAAAATAGAAGGCCGGGGTTTGTCCATCAGGTTGGGCGTAGTAGAATGCATGGCTGCATGGTCAAAGACAATCACATCGCCTTTTTTTACGGACAACACTTTTTTGTATTTATCAATAATGGCGTTTAGTTCATCGCTGTGATATGCCGGCGGTATTGTCGGACTGCGGAATATCTTGAAAAATTTATGGCTGCCGCTCAATATGCAAAACGTGCCGTTGGAGGCGTCTACGTCCAGCAGCGGGCACCAGATTCCGATAGAGCGGTATTTGTCTTCGTCAACTAATGACCAGTCCTGGTGGTTGGCAAAAACGCCTACCTTGGGCGGCTTGATCACGAAGACCGCCTCCATCCAGGCCGCTTTGTCAAAAAACTGCTCTACTTTGGCCGAAAAATGCTTGCGTATCAACTGCCGTGCCTGGTTTTGATAATCGGGGTTGTCGAGCTGGCGGTTGCTGAAAAACATTTGCTCGCCCAGTTCAAAGCTGTGTAGTTGCTCCGACTCTTTGATCAAGGCCTGGATTTCCGGTTCGCTAAAAAAATTAATCACCACGTAGCCGTCGCGCTCGAGTTTTTCCTGGTAAATTTTGTTTTTTAGCATGACTTCACTTTTTACAAACCAACCGCATCTCTCTGGCTGTTAAATCGAATAATCTCCTCTAAAAACTCTATCACTTTCGGCTCAAGATACGCATTAAAATCGAGCTTTTTTTCGACCGGATGCACCAAAGGAAAGCTACAGGGTATCACAGGCAATTGGGAAGTAAAACTCTGGTCGACAGTAGTAAAAGAGGCGCCTGCGCCATAGCCCAAATTGCGGATCATATTTTGGCCGGGAATGATTACCCGGCCGTTTTTTTTCCAAATTGCGTAATTCCATTGTATATCCCAGCTGGTCAGTTTTATGCTGTACCGGTCCAGTATCATTTCCCAGAAAGCAAATGTGTTTTTAAAATTTTCTGCTATAGTAGATTTCAGCTCCATCCAATCAGCCATCTGAAAATCATAGGCCTGCCAGGCCCTTCGCCAGGTGGCCCAGCCCCAGGGAGGCAGACTAAACCGGGAAAAACCATACGAATACTCCGTTTGAATCACCCCGCACAAATTGGCGCCACTGATAGACATGACAGATTCGTCATCGTCGTATTTCTGCAACAGTAACCTGCAGAATTCAAAAAAAGAGATATCAGGCAAGGTATCGTCTTCCAGGATAATACATCTGTCCACCTGATCAAAAACCCATTGCAGGCCGTTTGAAGGGCATTTGGCTACCCCGAGATTATGTGCGGAATAAAGCGTTTGAACATCGCAATCCCAATCGACATCTGCGACAACCTGCCGCGCCTGCCGGCAATTCCTATCATCCGTTTCGTCTTTAGGGCCGTCGGCAATGATAAACAACTGCCGGGGTTGCAGCAAACGAATTTGCGCAAATACCTGGCGAGTCAGTTCGGGCCGGTTGTATATCATCAGCGCAACCGGCACGTCAAACATGGCGCTCTTTTTTCCAGTAGGCAATAAAATCACTGATCATGTGGATGGGCTCTGTGATGCCGTGTTCACTCCGGTATTTATCCACCGCGTCTTTGCAATTAAAAGCGGGCACGCCGTAGTCGTCGATGATGACATACCCACCGACTTCCAATTTGGGATAGGTCAGGGCCAACGCAGCATAAGTAGGCTCGTAAAAATCGACGTCGATATGCACCAGGCACAGCGATTGGATCGGGCTTTCCGGCAGGGTCTGTTCGAGCGCACCGGGCAATATAAACACCTGTTTATCCCACAAACCCGCGCGTTGAAAAAGTCGCTTTACATCGGCCGGCACGGGAAAAGCCGGCGCGAGCATAGTAGAGAAAATAGCCAGCGCCGCGCGATCTTTTTCATGCGCGATCTGATCCTTGACAAACCCCGAAAACGTATCGGCCAGCCACAATGACCTGTTGAGCTGAAAATGCCGGTTTAAGGCCTGCAAATACAACCCCGAGCCGCCTTTCCATACGCCGGCCTGCAGGATGTCCCCTTTTACACCGGATTGAGCCAGTTCGGAAAACAAATCGGGCAGTTTGTCAAAAAACGATTTCTCCACCAAAGAAAAACATTTGTTACTCCTGATCAATTGCTCAATATGTTCCAGCGACAGGATTTTTTCCGGCGGGTTAATCAGCGCCAATACCCGCTCCAAGTCAAGTGCTTTCGGCCCTTTGCCAATAAATGATAATATGCTGGAAATTATTTTCATGGATACTGTTCTCTGTTTTCTGTTCTCTGTTCTCTGTTAGTCCTGCTGCCTGCCCGCACCCCTAACCCCTAAAGGGGAACCCAACCCTCGAGCTGAGAAAACCCTTGCTGCGGGGGGCTCTCCCCTTTAGGGGTTGGGGGTGTGCGTATGGAAGCTTCATCTGTTCTCTGCTAAAGTATAACTGGCTAAGTTAAAGAAACCGACAACTGAGAAACGGACAACGGACAACCGACAACCGACAACCTACAACACCTCCAACTCCCAATGCAGCGCAGGCGCCAGGGGCGCCGGAGCGTTGACCAAATCAGCCGAAGTATGGTCGAAACCGGTGCGAAACTGCAAGCTAAAATGAAGCGCTTCGCGCCAGGAATAAACCACTTCTTTCCGGTTGCGCAAGGTATATAAATTGATGTGAAAATTCCCCTGGTTTAACCAGTTGGCCGGAAGAATACAATGGGCACGGTACAATCCGCGATGAGTGGTTTGAAAAAACTGGTGCACGCGATGCGAACTGCAGGCCATAATTTCGTGCCGGAAGATATCGCTAATTGTAAAAGCAATATCCAAATGGTCCTCATCGGTTAATTTTTCAAATACAATTTCCAGTGTAATATCCTGGTCTGCAAAAAAGATATTATCAGCCGGCGTTTTTTCTGAAAATAAACGCAGAGATTGAAAGCAGAATAATTCATTACCAGGCGCAGTGGATTTATCCGGCCATTGTTTTTCCGTTTTCTCCTCCTGTCCGTTTTTTTTCGTTGTATCGCTGTCTTGTTGACTTTGCTGTAAATAATCGAGTAATATAGCCGGCTGCGCAGCGTATTCTTTTACTTTGCCATTTTCCAGGTGCATATAGAAAGTACAAATTTCCAATAATTCCATGGGATTGTGGCTCACGCAGACGACCGTGGCGCCCGACTTGGCAATTTCCTGGATTTTGGCAAAACATTTTTGCTGAAAAGCAAAATCACCCACACCGAGAACTTCGTCGAGTAAAATAATATCGGCTTTTAAATGGATCATGAGCGAAAATGCCAGTCGGAGAAACATACCGTCAGAATAATACTTCACCGGCGTATCGATAAAATCGCCGATACCGCTAAAATCAACTATTTCCTCAAAGCGTTCCTGGATTTCTTTTTTTGAAATACCCACTAATTGTCCCCGCAGAAAAATATTTTCCCGGCCGCTGAGGTCGGGGTGAAAACCTGCGCCGATATCCAAAATAGAGGCTACCGAGCCGTAAATTTCGATGCGCCCTTCGGTGGGTTTGGCAATGCCGCTTAGCAGTCGCAGTAACGTAGATTTACCCGAGCCGTTTTTGCCGATAATTCCCAGTACTTCACCCCGGCGAATATCCAGATTGATATCGTCGAGCGCCAGGAAGGAAGCATCCGGCACAGATCGAAAACCTCTCGCCACGCTTTCCCGGAAACTCAGGCCAGGCCTGGTCTTGTGAAAGGTCTTCGACAGGTGGCTGATCCGTATAGCCGTTTCGTGAAGCGGTAGCAGCATGGTTAAAGATAATCACTGATATAATCTTCCGTACGCCGGAAATACCATATTCCTGAAATCAACAAAAAAATCATTACCCCCAAACCATAGCAATAAGCCATGTTAAACGGCTGGTCGGGGATGATACTCCAGCGAAAAATCTCGATAGCCGACGCAGCGGGATTGCAATACAAAACGATGGCATAACGCGGCGGAATCAAGGTACCCGGATAAAACACGGGCGTAAGCCAAATGCCGAAATTAATCAAATGCGGCAGAATATGCTGCAAATCCCGATACCTGATTGTCAATGCGCTCAACCAGATGCTCACCGATAAGCCAAGCAGCATCTGGATAATCAGCGCCAAAGGCAAAGCCAGCAAACGCCATCCGGGAATGATCTGGTAAAAAATCATAATTACCGCAAGCGCCAGTAGCGCAGCCCCCATATCCGCCAATCCTGAAAGCGTTTTTGATAAGGGTACGATCAACTTGGGGAAATACACTTTTTTGATCAGCTCGGTGGCATGTATAAGCGAAGCGCCTCCCTGATTGACATGGTAACTGAAATATTGCCAACATATCAGTCCTGAAAAAGCAAATACGGCATACGGATAACTTATGCTTTTAGACAGATCGATCACTTGCTGAAAGAAAAAGACAAAAATGAGCAAAGTTACCAGAGGCTGAAGCAAAGACCAGCTTACTCCAAGAGCCGTTTGCGCATATTTCACCTTCCAATCGCGGTAGGCCAGCACCTTGATGAGCGAGCGGTATTTCCAGAGGTCTTTTGCATACGAAAGCCAGGTAGCCTTGTCGGTAGAAATGACGTGTGAGGGAATGGGCCGGTCTGGTGAATTATCCATGTATTTGTTCAAAAATTGCGGTGTATTGTCCGGGGAAATACCCCTCCTTCTGGCGGATCAGGCGAAATCCCCGCTGCTGAATCGCAGTTATAGTTGTTATTGCATCATACCCCTTAACGGGGTGAAACTCAACCCCTAAATAATGAATTTTTTTCCATACAGTCAGTGATAAACTATCGAGAATCTGGTATTCCGAACCTTCGCAATCTATTTTTAAATACCCGATAAAATCGACAGCCTTTTCGGTTACAAAAGTATTCATCGAAATTGTGTCAATTTCTATTATATGTTTTTCATCAAAAAAATCTGATATAAGGCTATGTCCGCCTGTATGATTTTCATTAATAAATAAATTAGTTTTTTCTTCTTTATCAGCTATCGCATTTTGATATATCTGAATATTTGTGCAATTATTTAATTTTAAATTATTTTCTAATAAATTAAAATTATCCATTGCGGGTTCAAAGGCCCAAATAAAATTATCGGGAAATAATTTTGACGCCCTGATCGAAAAAGCGCCGATATGCGCGCCAATGTCAATAATACAGGCATTTGACATAAGTGCGCAATTGTCCAAACCATATTCGTCATGTAACCACACCTCATCAATCATAAAGCGGTCGTAGCTAAACGGGCGATAATAAAAACGGGCATCGGGAAGGTCGTAAAGTTGTAGAAAGTGACTACTTTCCTCCATTATTTTGTTTTTGGGCATTTATTATTTCCAGTCTCTTTTCGATATCAGCATACAGGAGCAATAAATTAGTATCTCTGCTCAGGTCAATTTTTTCGAGTAATTGTTTGCTTGCCTCAAAACTATCGACACGGTAATAACTATACGCCAGATTAATCATCGAAGGATTATACCCGGGGCAATAGCGCAGTGATTTTTTTAGCGTAGAAATCGCTTCCTGGTATTGCTCCTGCCTGATTTGAGCGACTGCAATGGTATTATGAATCCGGTGTAAATAAGGACTATATTTAAGCGCTTTATTGAGTTCTTCTTCGGCCTTATCGAATTGATTCATTTTCAGATATCCGCGCGCGGTGTGCAACTCCATAGGATCGCATACCGGGTCGAGTTTTATCCATTTAGACATACCGCTTAATGCGCTTTCAACCGTTGCTTCGTGGTTTCCCCGAAATTCATATTCAATCGACTTTTGGACGTAATAGTCGAATTTCCATTTTTCTTTGCCCAGGATCAGGCAAAATACCAGGGAAGGAATTGTAAGTGCATAATACCATTTTCGCGGGCCTGGCGCGCCTTTGCCTTCCAGTGTAGAAAATATACTACCGCAATAAAGCGTGAGCAACACGGCGTGTTCCATTCTTTCCAAGGGGAAACTAAAACTCATGTCGAGCGCCAATGCGAGTAAACCGGACAGCAATAGCGAGGCAGGCAACAGCGCGCCGGGATATTTAGTCGGTGAAAGCAGCCGGAAACCCGCAATAAATAAGACAAAGCCCAGGGCATAAAAAAGCAAAATGCCAGGCAATCCGGTTTCACCGGCGATATGCAGATACATATGGTGGGGGCGAACCATTTGTCTGTCGATTTCATCGCCGACGCCGGGCAATTGCGGGGGGCTGCCGTAAAGCGGAAAATTAACCCGCCAATTACCCGGGCCCACGCCTACAATCGGATGATCTTTGATCATATCCACCGTTTTTCCCCACACATAAATGCGTTCCTGCATATTGCGCACCGCTTCGCTGGCCTGGTCGTTATCATCGAAATTATAAAGGCTTTTCACGCGTTCGATCAGGCGCTGGGAAAAATTGCCGGACTTGTCGGTCTTTATTAATACGAAGAAAAACAAAACGAAAGCAATACCTCCGCCAATGGCTACTTGTCCAATGCGGCGCAAAACCTCAGTCGGTAATTGTTTCCTGTATCGCCACATGATAACCATAAAAAGCGCCCCGGCCGCCAGGAAACCCAGCCAGGCAGAACGCGTTTGCGACAGGATAAGCGCAAAAATACCGGCGCCCATAGCAAGCACACCTACAAATGCCCAGACACCCTTGCCGCGAAGGGTTTGCACGACTGCAAAAGGCATCATCATCACGAGAAGGGAACCGTATAAGTTGCGGTTGCCGGAAAATCCGGATGGAGGCGCATTACTGGGAACGTCAAGAATATTCACCCCATAAAACTGCATAATACCTACCAAAGCCTGCACGAGCAAAATAACCGACAACGTGGGATATGCCCAATCCAGCGACCAGGTTCTCCCCCACTCTATCCAGATAATTATCGCTAACATCAGCAACACCCATCTGGCAAGATAAAACAGTGATTCATAAGGATTTATCGCCTGAAAGCTACAAACCAGGCTCCAAATGAAAAATGCAAGCGAAATACCCAAAAAGAGCTTCGTCAGGGGCTGTTTGTAGGCAAAGGCGAATACCGTTTTCCTGGTTAGAATGTATATGCTTCCTGCTAAAATCAGTGCGGCTAGAAAAGTAAAGCGAACAGCAAAAAACGGATCTTTCAGGCTGGAATCATATGGAAAAAGCAATACAAAAAGCGCCAATACGCCTACAGTGTTCATCCATATACCCGGTTGTGCAGAACCCGATTTTTTGGGAAGAGATTGTTTGTTCTTTTTATTGCGAGTAGTGCCGGCCATCCGTCTAAATTTGATACAAATATAGTTATAGTTTAGCGATTGGGTTTAGTGCATTCGCAGTTTAGCTAAACCCTAACGCTAAACCCGCCGAAGGGGCTAAACCCAATTAAATAATTACCAAATATAAGAAACAGTTTTAAAACCTGATTATTAGGCAAACCGCGTAACCAGGAAGCCGGGGATGTGAAATAGTAGAGACGCGATTAATCGCGTCTCTACTATTTCACACA
>JAEUUQ010000307.1 GCA_016787505.1 Saprospiraceae bacterium
AAATTTCCCTGTAACCGGCATACCCGGCATACAGGGAAATATGTCAATGAGGGGGTTTAGCATCCGCAGCAAGAGCAGGATGAAATCTGGCTAAACCGGTACTCCACTTCGATTTCGAGGTCTTCCGAATTATTCCCGGCGTGCTCCAAGCGTACGTATTGGCTAACTGGGTTGGGTTTTTGATCACATTCGAAATAAACCGTACTTACGTCAGACGTACCGTAGGGTTCGCCATTTTCGAATGAAATGCCTTTTTCCTTTTTAGCCACCTCTGTCATTTCTGTCATGATGTCTATGCCGATTCTTCCATCGCATCGTACTTCGACGATACCGACCCTGGCATCAGCTGCCCGCCAGCCGGTGGGGAAATCGCCTTTGCGCTTGTTCAGTGCCAGCCAACTGCCGTTTGTAGAGGGGTAGTTGTACATGTTGCCGTTGACATAGCAGGTAAATTTGATTTCAGCCTGGCCGTCCATAAAGCCGGGTTTTCCGCTTCGGTAGCGCCAGCGTTGTAGCCGTACTTCAAAGATACAGGTGCCGCAGCAGCAGCATTTTTCTTCTTTGGGCGGTTCAGGAACCGGTTTCGGTTCTTCTTTGCAACAACAAGTTACAATAATTGGCTGGTTGCAGCAACATTTGGCTTCTTGGCCGTGATTTGGTGTTGTGGAATTCATTTCTGGTGCCATTTCGATGATTGGTATTCTGAAGATGAGAAATTCGTCATGGTTATATCCTGCAAAAGGCACATATGGGCTATCGGGGTATTTTGCCCGGCTATCTTTGCCGCTGTCATGCCATGTCCAATTCGCCTCCGCGGGAATATTGCTAACTACTGCCTGGTAAGGATGGCCGGTAACGACATTTTTCGACCCGACAAATGGATTCACCCAATCTGTATCTGCAGCTAGCTGAATGAAGTTGTTGATTTCTTCCTTAGTGGGAAATTGATTGGTAGTTTTATTAGATTTTGTCGGCAACACTTTCCAACGTGGATCGCCGGTGTTGATTACCTGGCTACCCGAAAAAGTGCCAATCAAACCTTGATAGACGCTATCGTCGCTCCAAGCAATCAGGTAGAGGTAATGGTTTGCTTCTGCCTGAAATTCAACGTCTTCTCCCTGAAAGATCTGGCTGGCAAGGGTATTGCTGGCCTGTAACAGCAGTGTGTCAACTTTGTCTTTATCTCCCTGATAAACGGCATAACTGTTATCACAGGAAAAATGGCCTTTGATGGTTGTACTCATTTTTTTGGTTTTTAAATACCTATCCCATATCAGCCATTCATGTTACCCCCTCCTGATAATTTTATTGAAAATTATTTGCAACTATTTAGGTTAACAGCCTAACCTTGAAATTGCCAACCCAAACCCCTAAAGGGGAACTCCTCTGGTAAACGGGGTTTTCTTGATAGCGGGAAGACTCCCCTTTAGGGGCCGGGGGTGTAAATAGTAAAGGCCTTTGCGCTTATTATGGCGCTAAGTTATGCCTGTTAAATAATTACAGTTATTAAAAAAAAGGCCCCCACAAACCGCCAAAACGGTCTGCGGGGGCCTCGCGTAGAGCCGCAAAATTTTGCGGCTCTACGCGGCTCTACGGGCGTATGGTAGATTTTCCTTTAAATATTTTCTCCGTAACCGGCGCCATACCCTCAGCCTGAATGCGTATCCAATACACCCCTTCGCTATAGGGCGAGAGGTCTATTCGCTCTTGTTCGAGGGCTTCGCCAAATTGGTAGGTTTCAATTTGCTGACCCTGGGTATTGAATATGTGTACCTGCACAGGTTTGCCGCTCAACTCCGCCAGGTCGATGGTCACTTCGCCGCTGGTGGGGTTGGGGAAGATTTTTACTTTGGACTGCTCTTCCAGGGTATTGTCGACGCCGGGCCCGGCAAGGGGGAAAGGATTGCCCGTCACAGAGACGTGGTCAAAAGTAGCCGTCGTGGTGGCCAGGTTGTTGTAGCTTTCTACAAACATGCCTATCTGCAGGCAACTCGCCATGAAGAATGTCGCTGTATTGCGCAGTGTCCAGTTAATGCCGTCGGGCGAACTATAAGCCGTAAAGGTATTTCCGTTGCGAGTTATGCGCAACCAGGTGTGTTCGAGCAATACCCCTATCTGGAGGGTATTGGTTGGCCCGAAATTGTTGGCCCGCGCCTCTCTCCTGATGATGGTGCTTAGCTGTGTTTTGACGGTAAACTTCCTCGACCCTTGCGAGGTGCTCTCGCGCATTTGTATGCCCGCCCATCCTTGTAGCGGAGAAAGACCGGTAACCCGGGCTATGATCGTCGAATTGCCGCACAGGGTTTGGTACACCGAGTGCTGCACGTCGGTCAGGTTGGTGGTGTATCCTTTTGAACTAAGTGTAAAAGTGCCGAATTGGCTGCATGGCAAATACGAAGAGCTACCCATAGCGCTAGTGCCTATGTTGGCGCCGGTCCAGCCGAAAGGCAGGGTGGTGACTTCAATTACCGTTATCTGGGAAGTACAGGTACTGCTGTTGCCGCACACGTCGCTCACCGTCACGGTAACGGGTATGGTCAGGTTTCTGTCGGCGCAGGTAAAGGTGCTGGGGTTCATGGTCACGGTGTATGCGCCGCAGTTGTCGGAGGTAGCGCCCAGGTTGAGCACGTCGGCGGCAACCAGGGTGTAAGTGCCCACATTATTGAGCGTTACGGTCGAGTTTTTGCACGAAACAACCGGCGGCGTATTATCGATGCGCGTCACATAAGAGGTTGAGGAAGAATTTCCGCAGCCGTCGGTAGCGGTAACGGTGATGGTGGTGGGACAGGCCCCCGAACTGGTGACGGAGGTAGTTACTGCCCCCGGACAATTGTCTACGTAGGTAGTAGCAGCCAACGCGGCAGCTTGCGCCGCTGATAGCGACGGATAGCAGGCCGCAATAGTACCCGTCGTAATCGTCGGGCCTGCAATATCTACGCGAGTATTGTAGGTCACCGAAGCGCTATTGCCGCAGGCGTCGGTGGCCGTCACGGTTATCACTGCCGAACAGGTACCAACTACGACAGCCGTTTTGGTTATCGGGCCGGTACAATTGTCGTTGGCTATAGTCGCAGCCACAGCGGCGGCCTGCGCAGCGGCCACGGAATTGTAACATGCCGCCACACTGCCCGCCGTAACGGTGGGCGGCGTGGTATCTATTTTGGTGGTGTAGGTCCGCTGGGCGCTATTGCCGCACTGATCGGTGGCGGTGACGGTGATCGTGGCCGGGCAGGTACCCGTTGTCGTAGCCGTTTTAGAAACCGTGCCGGGGCAGCCGTCAACAGCCGTGGTAGCAGCTATGGCAGCAGCTTCAGCAGCCGCAACGGTCGTATAACAAGCCGCTATTGTGCCTTGTGTGGTCGTCGGCGCGGCATTGTCGATACGGGTATTATAGGTGACGGCAGCGCTATTGCCGCATTGGTCGGTAGTGGTTACGGTAACGACAGCCGAACAAGTACCGGCCACTAAGGCAGTTTCCGCCAGGGCGCCGGGGCAGTTATCGGTGGCTGTCGTGGCCGCCAGGGCCGCGGCTTGCGCCGCTGCCGCTGAGGGATAACAGGTCGCGATCGTGCCTTGTGTGACCGTAGGCGCCGTATTGTCGATGCGCGTGTTGTATGTAACAGAAGCCGGATTGCCGGCCACATCGGTGGCGGTAACCGTGATGACAGCCGAACAGGTACCCGAGGTGGTGACGGATTTGCCCAATGAGCCGGGGCAGCCATCAACAGCGGTAGTAGCCCCCAGGGCAGCCGCCTCTGCAGCGGCTACCGAGTTGTAACAGGCTGCAATAGTTCCC